>JAFAMK010000377.1 GCA_019233415.1 Vulcanimicrobiota bacterium | reverse complement strand
AGCGCGTCGGCGACCGGGCCCAGAACATCGCCTGGCACACCAAGGACATCAACTCATGATGCGATCGGCCGCCGCTCTGATCCTCGGGCTCACGCTGTTCTGCGCCGCGGCGGCGCCGGCGCCGGCCGATGACCGCGTGGTGAAGCTCCTGCTGGACGGGCGGCCGGTCGACCGTGCGGGCGGCGTCGCGGTCGCGCACAACGGGATCGTGTACGCCGACCTCGTCGACTTGGTGAAGTCGTTCAACGGCCTCCTGACGTTCCAGGGCTCCGCCGTGGAAGTTTCGATCGGGAGCACCGTCGCGCGGTTCACCACCGGGAGCAGAACCGCGAAGATCGACCAGGGCGCGATAACGATGCGCGGGCCGGCGATCATGCGCAACGGCGACATGTACGTTCCGCTCGAAACGTTCGTCGTGCGCGTCGCGAAGGCGAAGGTGCGCGTGGCACCGGGGCTCTCTCAGGCCGAAATTCTCGTCAACGCGAACCCGTAGAGTTGATCGAAACGGCGCCCACGCCGCTCGCGCGCGACGCGTTCGCTCTCGCGCCCGGGCTCGTCTATCTGAACCACGCCGCGGTCGGCGTGCTCCCGCGCGTGACGCGCGACGCCCTGCACGCGATGCTCGACGACCACGCGGCACGCGGCGTCCTCGGCGTTGCGTCGCGCGAAGCATCGGTTCCGGCGTATCGCCGGCGCATCGCCGAATTCATCGGCGGCCGCGGCGAGGAGATCGCGCTGCTGCGGAACACGACGGAAGGCGCGACGGTCCTCGCGCAGGGACTCGGCCTCGGCGCGGGCGACGAGGTCATCACCGGCGGGAACGAGTTCGGCGCGAACGCGTATCCGTGGTTCGCGCTGCGCGACCGCGGCGTGCAGGTGACGCTGATCGACGCGCCGCGCGAGCGGATGACGCCGGACGTCCTGCGCCGCATCATCTCGGCGCGCACGCGCGTCGTGTCCGTCTCGTGGGTGACGTTCGACGACGGCTACCGCCACGATCTCGCCGCGCTCGCGCAGGTCGCGCACGACGCCGGCGCGCTGTTCGTCGTCGACGCCGCGCAGGCGCTCGGCGCGTTCCCGCTCGACGTCACGGCGACCGGCGTGGACGCCGTCTACGGCACCGGCGCGAAGTGGCTGATGGCGCTGCAGGGCGTCGGCTACCTGTGGCTGCGCGAAGCGCTGTTCGACCGCGTCGCGGTTCGCCTCCCCGGCTGGCGGTCGGTCGAGGACATCTGGAACTTCCTCGACTACGCGCAGCCGCTCGCACCGGACGCGTCGCGCTACGACGGCGGAACGCCGAACTTCGCCGGCGCGCTCTCGATGGCGACCTCGATCGACGTGCTCGCGGACGCCGGGATCGAACGCATCGCGGCGCACGTGCTCGCGCTGACCGATCACCTGGTCGAGGGACTGCGTTCGCGCGGCTGGACCGTCGCTTCCGACCGTTCGCGCGACGACGTCAAATCGGGGATCGTCCTGTTCCGCCGCGACGGCGTCGACATGGTCGCGCTGGGCCGGCGCCTGAACGCGGCGAACGTCTGCACGACGTTCCGCGCGAACGGCATCCGCGTCGCGCCGCACGGCTACAACGCGACCGACGAGATCGACGCGCTGCTCGACGCGCTCCCGCGCTGACGCCTCGGCTACACGGGGAGGGCGACCTCGCGTAGCGCGGGGAGTGTGGTCGACTCGTAGCGGAACGTTCCGACGAGTCCCGCGAGCCGTTCGGCCTCTTGGTGCAGGCCGGCGGCTTCGCGGCGGAGCTTGTCGACTTCGCCCGCGAGGGCGTCGGCTTCGAGCGCGATGTGGCTTGCGGTCGCAGTTTGTTCTTCGCTCGCCGCGGCGCTCTCGGCCATCGCGCCGGCGATCTGCGCGGCGGCGTCGTGCAGCGTTTGCGCAGCGGTGGCGTTGTCCTCGGCGACGCGCGAGACGCCTTCTACGTGTTCGGTCAAGCGCTGGGCGGCGGAGCGGATGACGCCGACGCGCTGACCGACCTCACCGGCCGCGGTGCGCGTCGCGCCGGCGGTTTCCTCGATCAGTCCCAGCGCTTCGCGTGCGCGGTCGGCGACCGCGCCGCCGCGCTGCGCGAGCCCGGCCGAGGCGCGCATTGCCTCGCCGGCCGCGATGGTGCGATCGCGGATCGTGCTGAGCGAGTCGGCAATCTCGACCGTCGCGCGGCGCGAACGCTCGGCGAGCTTGCGAATCTCCTCGGCGACGACGGCGAAGCCCCGCCCATGCTCGCCGGCGCGCGCCGCCTCGATCGCGGCGTTGAGCGAGAGCAGGTTCGTCTGCGACGCGATCTCTTCGATCGTCTGGGTGATCGCGGCGACGGTCTCTGAGCGTTCGATCAGTTCGCCGATCGCGCTGTGCGAGCGCTCCGCGGCGGCGCGCGCCTCGAGGATCGCGTCGGCGGCTTCGGCGATCGCCTCGCCGCCGCTGCGCACCGCGTCGACGCTGCGGTCGGCCGCGGTGAGCAGTTCGTCCGCGATCTCCGCAACGACGCCGATCTGCTGCTCGACGTCTTCCATCGCCGCCGAAACACCCTCAACCGCGCGCGACTGGTCGGCAGCGCCGCTCGCGATCGACGACGCAGCCTCGCGCAGCGACTCGGCAGTACGGCTCGATTCGTCGACGACCTGCGTCTGCTGACGCGCCGCGACGGCAGCCTGCGCGGTTGCACTCGAAATCTGCGCGACTCCGGTGTGCGTGCGCTCGGTCGCGGCAGCAAGCATCGTCCCGCTCTCGGCGACGCGCCGCGCGCCGGCGTCGGCACCGCCGACGAGCCCGCCGAGCCGCGCGACCGCCGCCGCGAACTCGCGCGCGATCGTACGCCAAGCAACACCGAGCGCGTTCGCGCTCGTCTCCAAGCGACCCAATTCGTCGGGCTCACCGATGGAGAGCGCAAGCTCGTGCGGCGAGAACGCCGTGACTAGATCGCCGGCGGCGAGCCGCCGGAACGCCGCGACGAGCGCAGCGGCATCGCCGTCGACCGCGGCGGCAAGCGCATTGGTGACACGCCGCAGCCGGTATGCGATGCGCGAGACGAGCACGAACGCAACGATGAGCAGCAGCGCGATCACCAGCCCCACGACCGCGAGCCAGATCGACTGCGCGCGCTCCTGCGCGAGCAGCGCATCCGTGGTGTCGCGCGTCGCGGTGGTCCCAGCCGTGCCGACCGCAAGCAGCGCGTCGATCTGCGCCGACGCCGCATCGAACCACGCCAGCCGGTCGACCGCGTACGGCTTGCGTGCGTCGCTCGCAGCGTAGATTTGCGCGCGCAACTGCGAGAACTGCGAGTTCGCATACCCGGCCTCGACGCGCGCGTCGGCGGCCGCAACATCACCACCGAGCGCGTCGGCGAGCGACTTCATCCGGACGACCAACTCGGCGAGCCGCGCGTGCTGGTCGGCGAGAACGGAACGGCGCTCGGCGGGAATCGGCCGGCTGTCGCTCAGCGACTGGCTGAGGATCGCGCGCTCGTGCGACTGCTCGTCGGAGGCCGCCAGGACGACGTCCTTCAACTCGACGTTGCGCAACAGCGCGCGCTGCAGCGGATCGTCGCTGCGGTACGCATCGCGGCGCAACCCGGTCAACTCGGCGACGAGCGGGTTGATCCCGTCGAGCCACGGCTGCGGGTCGGCCGCGGTGCCGCTCGACACGACGGCGTCAGCCGCGGTACGCGCACGGCGCAGCGCGTCCAGCGCCAGTTGCAGCCGAGTCGCGTCGGCCCGCAACTGCGCATCGTCGCGGCCGCGCAAGATTGCCTGCGCCTGCGCCTCCACCTCAGCAACACCGTGATCAACCGCGCCACGCACCGCCGCCAGCTCATCGCGCAGGTGCGCATCGACCCGGCGCGGATCGCGCACCGCAAGGACACCCAGCCCGCGCTCGCGCCCAACCGCAACGCTCGCCCGCAGCCCCGCATCGGACAGATCAGTCGCGGCACGGATCGTCTCAATCCGGCCAGCCTCGTGCCGCAGCCCAACCGCCGCCTGCGCCATGAGCGCAGCGACGACTCCCGCCGCAACAACAACAATGCCGATCAACTTGACCCGAACCGAGAGCGAGGCGAGTATGCGCATAGGGCTCCGAGCAGAGGGAAAGCGCTTTCCATACTGATCGGCGGCCCGGGGACGGAATTCTAGTCGGGTCGGTCTGGTCGTCGATACCTGGCCCCGGGGCGCAGTCGGCGGGATCCGAGCCACCCGCCGTCTCCGACGTGGCCGAACCCATATGGATGCCGAACTGGTTAACGAAACGACGCAGCCGGAACCGCCCAGCCGAGTCACCGCAATGACAATGACCCATGCTCAGAGCAAGAATGGCGAAGAAAGCCTTCTGACGAGAGCAGTCGAGGAAAGGAGAGGGACGATGTATCTTGTCCTCACGCTCAGAGTTGACAATGAGAGCATCGTGCAGGCACTGCGCTTTCGTTCGAAGCAGGTTGCCGAAGCGGCCTTGTCAGGCCTCCGTGAGGGAACGACTGACGTCGTAACCATCGACAGCGATACCGGAGACTCCCTCACGATTCGGCGAGAGGCCATCGCGGATTCTCACCTTGCAACCGCTGCGCCGCCACCGCTCGAACGCGGCGTGCGCGCGAATCCCAACGATTTGATCGAGCGGCTTGGTCAGCCGATCTACAACGGACAAAATACGTTTGGCTTCATCATCGGTCAGCCGCCATACACGGTTCATTTTTCTAACAAGCGAGACCACGTCATGGTCTGGGAGTGCGGCGGCGACACGCATCGGAACCGGTGCATGGCAGAGTGCTATAGCGAAACCGAGTGCATCTATATCCCCTGCGCAATCCACCGAGCCGATCCGCTATCCGGTTGATCTGCACCATCCTTGGTTGAGCTGAGTGAGATCGCCGTTTCGCTGAATACCCCAGTGGTAATAGTTCGCATTGAGGATGCTCGGCTTCGTTGGTGGGAAGACCTCGCCGATGTTGACGTCGAAAAAATCGTACGGGAATGCCCACGTGTTTGAGCCCGGGGCAGGCGGTATGTTGTTCTTCTTCGCGCCACCGCGCTGATTCGGATCGCCGTAGAGGGCCGTCGACCACCCTGGTTCGGGAGGGTTCTTGCACACAAGGGTCGCGTCTATAGCAGTAAGCGTGTAGCTGATGTAGAGGTTCCGCGGCACGACTGGAGGGGACGGATTGTCGGCGGACGAGTAGCAGTCAACGCCACCGCCGCTCAGGTCGAAGTCACATGCGAATCCGTCGCCAAACTCTCGTATGGTTCCGACTCCGCTGCCATCTTCGTTCACCCCGACCGGCACCATGCAGTCCGGGCACAACGGGCACGTTGCTTGACTTGCGTCGCATCCGGGATTGCAGAAGACACTGCTCGGATCAATGCATGAACTTCGGTCGACGAGCGATGCAATTCGCGAGCCGGGGACGCGGTTTCTGATCGGCAAAGAATTCACGGAAATGGAAACGAGGTTCGGCCCGTCGATTCTCGCGATCTCCGTCACGGCGCGAGCGTGCAACTGCTGATCGAAGTTTGCCCCGCGAATGGAAATCCAGGTTTCGCCTCGGGAAACCTTGCGTGATAACGTCACGCCTTTAAAAATCCGCGCGCCAACGTTACCCAAAGTAATCCGGTAATCTCCCGAGACAACCGGCTGGCCCGGGAGCTGCGCTCCGGGCTCGGGCACAACAGAATGCCGCATCGAGCATGCGGCAAGCGACATCGCTATGACGAGCAATGCAATACGTTTCAGGACACTCGCGACTCTATACACCCGATGCACCCGCTTCCTACATCAGACTAGTTCTCAGACCACGCCCACCCCGAGGGCCCGAAGGTCTGCCGACGTTTCGACGTTCGGTCCTCCCTCCAAGAGTACCTGGCAACCGTTGCAGAATCCCCGGGGGCCGACTATCACAGGGCATATAACCCGGCGGCCCACGGCCGGGTGTCGAAGTCCACGCCCCAACTAGACTTAGAGAAGGTCTTCGAATGTGTTTGCCGCGAGAACTTTTTTGAGCGCCGGACTTGGCGCAGGCGGATCAATCATCAACTCATAGAATCGCTGTCTACTCTCGCCTTCGATGCGAGTCACTTCGAGCGTGCGGCTGGCTCGCGCCGTCGCCGCTCCGAGGACAAAGGCGGAAACGTCGCCACCTGTCGCAATAGCGTCTGCGTCTTCGAGCATCTCGCTGACGTCTTCGGCAATACGCACATTGCACTCATGCACGACGACGGAGCAATTCCGCTTCGACGAACGTGCGCAATGCGGCGGCCGCAGGGGAGAGCACCGCGCCGGTGCTGACGACCGTGCCGATTGAGACGGTTAGGCCGGGGGCGGTTAGGGGGACGGCGACGACGTCGCGGGGGAGGTCGCGCGCTTGGATTGCGGGGACGGCGGCGATGCCGAGGCCGGCGGCGACTCCGAACGGTAGGCTTGCGACGGTGCCGAATGAAGCGCGCAGGACGCCGTCGACGCCGCCTTCGTCGATCGCCGACGAGACGAGTTGGCGGTAGACGCACGTTTCTTCGCTGAGCAGGAGCGTCTCATGTGCGAGGTCGCGCAGGCGCACGCGTTTCGCGCGCGCGAAGCGGTGCGCGGCGGGGACGAGTAGGACGAATTTTTCGTCGAAGAGCGGCGTGAAGTGGACGCCGCGCAGCGACGGCGGTTTGCCGATCACGGCGAAGTCGAGCGTGCCGGTTTGGAGCAGTTCGCGGACGATCGTGTTTCCGCCGACGCGCAGCGCAACGCGCACGCCAGGCGCGCGGCGGCGGTAGGCGGCGAGGATCGGCGGAAGGCGCTGCGAGGCGAACGGTTCGATCGCGCCGATGGCGACGTGGCCGGTCGCGTCGGCGGCGACGCCGTGCAGCCGCGCGCGCAGGTCGTCGAGCTGCGCCAAGAGCCGTTCGCCCTCTGTGACGAGGAGGCGGCCCTGCGCGGTCAGCGCGAGTCGTTTGCCGGGCCGGTCGAAGAGCTGCACGCCCAGCAGCCGCTCGACGTTTTGCACATGAAGCGTCACGGTGGACTGGGCATACCCGAGGGCGGCGGCGGCGCGCTGGGCGCTCCCGTGCCGCGCGACGGCGACGCAGCTCGCCAGCTCGCGCAGCGAAAGCTGGGTCATATCGGAATTCCTGATAAGTTCGGCGCTGCTCTCCATGTTGCCTGAATCATACCACCGCGCTACGATCCCCGCGATGCCTCGCTTCCTGATCCTCGGCGCGTTCCTCTCGTTCATGGTGAACATCGGGTTCTCGCGCTTTTCCTACGGCGTGATGCTGCCGGCGCTACGGGCCGAGTTTCCGGCCTCGTACGCGGCGTTCGGGCTGGTCAACGCCCTCAACCTCGCCGGCTACCTCGTCGGCACGCTGAGCGCCCCGCTGTTCGTGCGCTCCGAGCGCACGCGTCTGCTCACGGTTTTCCTTGCGACGTGCCTCGTGGGCGCCGGGATGATCGGCTCGGCGTTCGTGCACGACGTCACTGCGCTCGCGGTCTGGCGAACCGAGATCGGCCTTGCCTCCGGAATCGCGATCGTGCTGACGACCGTGCTGACCTTCGACCGCGTTGCGCCGGCGGTGCGCGGCCGCGCGAGCGCTGCGATGTGGGCCGGGCTCGCGTTCGGCCTCGCGGCGGCCGGACCGACACAGCCGTTTACGCTCGGCGCGCACCCGCCGTTCTCGTGGCGGGCGCTGTGGATCGTCATGGGCGTGATCACGCCGCTCGTCGCGCTGCTCTTCGCCGCGGCGGTTCGCCGCGGTGCACCGGTTCCGGTTCCCGCGCCGGCGGCCGGCAGCAGCGGCAATGCATTCGCCTGGAGCGACCTCGTCGCGCCGCGGCGCTTCCTGTTCCTCAACCTCAGCTACGGCGCATTCGGCGCCGCGTACATCGCCTACGCGACGTTCGCGGTCGCGCTGTTTCGCGCGCACGGGCTGCCGAGCACGAGCGTCGGGCTGGCGTGGGGCCTGGTCGGCATCGCAGGCACGATCGCCACGTTCGCCATCGGCCCGCTGCTCGACGGCGCACGCGCTCGTTGGTCGCTCGGCGGCACGCTTGCGCTCGGCGGCATCGGCTCGGCGCTCGCGCTTTTACCCTCGCTCGGCGGAACGCTCACGAGCGCGATCGTCTACGGCGCCGGCACGATGGCAACGCCCGCGATCTTCACCGCGCTGATCCGGCGGCGCACCGACGCGCGCTCCTACCCGCTTGCGTACAGCGCGATCACCGGGATGCTGTGCACGGGCCAGTTCATCGGCCCGCTCCTCGCCGGACCGCTCGTCGATGTATATGGCCTCGGCGCCGCCGCGGTGTTCGGTACGTTCGCCTACGCGCTCGGAACACTCGCCGCGTTCGCCGACGCCGCGCTCGCGGCGGAGCCGGCGCCCGCGCGCGCGGCGCGGGCCGCGTAGATTTAGACCGACTCCAGCTCGGCGGTTTCGGTGTCGTGCTGCGCGTCGAACGCGGCGCGCTTCGACTTCGCGGCGGCGTCGGCGAGCGCCGGTGCCGCAACTGGCCCGGCCTTCGCGGCGGCGAGCGCATCGATCCCCTTC
>JAFAMK010000356.1 GCA_019233415.1 Vulcanimicrobiota bacterium | reverse complement strand
GCGGGGATGCCGCTCTACGGGCACGAGCTGACCGAAGAGATCACGCCGCTCCAGGCCGGCCTCGCGTGGGCGATCAAGTTCGACAAGCCGGCGTTCCGCGGGCGCGACGCGCTCCTCGCGCAGCGCGACGCCGGCGACTATGCTCGCATCGCCGGCTTCACGATGGACGGCCGCGTTCCGGCGCGTTCGGGCTATCCGGTTCACGCCGGCGGCGCGCGCGTCGGCGAGGTCCGCAGCGGTTCGTTCGGTCCCGCGGTCGAGAAGAACGTCGGGACCGCGTTGGTCGAGGCGTCGGCTGCAACGGAGGGGACGCGGCTGGAGGTTGAGGTGCGCGGCGTCCCGCAGGCCGCGACCGTCGTCCCGCTGCCGTTCTACAAGCGGCCCAAGGAGGCGTAGCCGGCAGGGCCGCGCGACGCCGATCCACTAGGTAAGGAGCCGACATGGCACAACCGGCAGGGCTGCTCTACAGCAAAGAACACGAGTGGGTGAAGGTCGACGGCGACGTCGCGACGGTCGGGATCACCGACTACGCGCAGTCGTCGCTCGGCGACATCGTGTACGTCGAATTGCCGCGCGTCGGCGCGACGCTGCAGCAGTTCGGCGGAATCGGCGTCGTCGAGTCCGTCAAGGCGGTCTCCGACATCTTCACGCCGGTCGGCGGTGAGGTCGTCGGGATCAACGACGCGATCGAAGGCGACCCGGCGCTCGTCAACCGCGACGCGTTCGGCGGGGGCTGGCTGTTCAAGGTGAAGCTCGCCGACACGAGCCAACTCGGCCAACTGCTCTCGTCCGACGCCTACGAGCAGTTCGTCAACGAGCAGTAGGCGCTGATGTACACGCCGCATACCGCCGCCGACGTCGCGGCGATGCTGCGCGTGATCGGCGCCGACACGCTGGACGACCTCGTCCGCGTGCCGGACGCGATCGCGCTGCGCACCCCGGTCGAGGTCACGCCGCAGCTCAGTGAGATCGAGATCGCGGCGCGCTTCCGCGGCTTCGCCGAACGCACGACCGCCTCGAACTACGTCTCGTTCCTCGGCGCCGGCGCCTACCGCCACTATGTTCCGCCGGTCGTCGGCGCGATCGCGATGCGCGGCGAGTTCCTCACCGCGTACACGCCGTACCAGCCCGAGGTCTCGCAGGGCTACCTGCAGGCGATCTACGAGTGGCAGACCTACGTCGCGCTGCTGACCGGGCTCGACGTCGCGAACGCGTCGGTCTACGACGGCGCGACCGCGCTCGCCGAGGGCGTCATCATGGCGGTCAACGCGACAGGGCGCAAGGCCGTGCTCGTCTCGCGCGCCGTGCACCCGAACTACCGCGCGGTGCTGCGCACGTACGCCGAAGGGCTGGAACTCGTCATCGACGAGCTGCCGTACGCGGCCGACGGGCGCACGGATCTGTCGTCGCTCGACGCGGCGCTCGCCGACCAGCGCTACGCCGCGGTCGTCGTGCAGTCGCCGAACGTGTTCGGCGCGGTCGACGCGCTGCCCGCGGGCATCGCGGAGAAGATTCGCGCGACGAAGACGGTCGTGGTCGGCGTCGTCGCCGAGGCGCTCTCGCTCGCCGCGCTGGCGACGCCGGCCTCGTGGGGCGCGGAGATTTGCGTCGGCGAGGCGCAGTCGTTCGGGAACGCGATCGCGTACGGCGGTCCGCACGTCGGCTTCATCGCCGCGACGAACGAGCATCTGCGCCGCATCCCCGGCCGGCTCGTCGGCAAGTCGGTCGACACTGCGGGCCGGACTGCGTACGTACTGACGCTGCAGGCGCGCGAGCAGCACATTCGTCGCGAAAAGGCGACCTCGAACATCTGCACCAACCAGGCGCACTGCGCGCTGTGCGCGACGATCTACCTCGCCGCGATGGGGAAGACGGGGCTGCGCGACTGCGCGGCGCTGAACGTCGCGCGCACGAACGAGCTGCGCGCGAAGGCCGGCGCGCTCGACGGTTTCGCGGCGCGCTTCGCCGCGCCGACGTTCAACGAGGTCGCGATCCGCGTCCCCGGCCGCGCCGCCGACGTGCTGCGCGCGCTCGAAGAAAAGGGGATCATCGGCGGGCTCGACCTCGGCCGCTTCTACCCCGAACTGGACGACTGCATCCTGATGGCGGCGACCGAGCTGACCACCAGCGCGGACGTCGACCGCCTCGTCACCGCGCTTTCGGAGATTCCGGTCCGTGCCGCTGCCCACGTTTGACTCGCCGCTGATTTTTGAAACCGGCCAGGACGGCCGCGCGAATCGCTATTTGCCGGATGGCCCTGCGCTCGATACGCTGCTGCCGAGCGACGCGCTGCGCAACGACCTGCCACTGCCGGACAACAGCGAACTCGACGTCGTGCGCCACTTCACACGGCTCTCGCAGAAGACGTTCGGGATCGACACCGCGTTCTATCCGCTCGGGTCGTGTACGATGAAGTACAACCCGCGGATCAACGACGCGATGGCAAACCTGCCGGCGCTGCGCGAGCTGCACCCGTTCGCGCCCGATCACGCCGCGCAAGGTGCGCTCGCCGTGATGTGGGAGCTCGAGCGCGCGCTCAGCTCGCTGTTCGGAATGGCCGCGTTCTCGCTCAATCCCGCGGCCGGCGCGCACGCGGAGCTGACCGCGCTGCTGATCGCGAAGGCGTACTTCCGCGAGAAGGGCGAGCCGCAGCGCAATGTCGTGATCGTTCCGGACACCGCGCACGGAACGAACCCCGCCTCGGCCGCGATGGTCGGCTTCAAGGTCCTCTCGCTCAAGTCCGACGCGAACGGCCGCGTCGACCCCGACGAGCTGAAGAAGGTCGTCGGCCCCGACACCGCCGTCTGCATGATGACCAACCCCAACACGCTGGGGCTGTTCGAGCCGCGCATTCACGAGGTCTCGGACGTCGTGCATGACGCGGGCGGGCTGATGTACTACGACGGCGCGAACGCGAACGCGCAGATGGGGAACACGCGGCCGGGCGACATGGGCTTCGACCTCATGCACCTGAACCTGCACAAGACGTTTTCGATCCCGCACGGCGGCGGTGGTGCGGGCGCCGGTCCGGTCGGCGTTGCGGAGCACCTCGTGCGCTTTCTGCCGACGCCGGTCGTGCGCGCGTTCGACGCCGACGGCAAGGACGTCG
>JAFAMK010000444.1 GCA_019233415.1 Vulcanimicrobiota bacterium | reverse complement strand
GACCCGTCGGTGCTGAAGTTCTCCCTTGCCGGCGTTCAGCTGAAGTTCAGCGCGATCCGCGAAGCCGACGGCGGCCTCACGATCCCCGTGCACGGCCAGGGCGGCGAATGGATTCTCAAGATGCCGTCGGCCGTCTACGCGGGCGTTCCGGAGAACGAGTACGCGATGCTCAGCTTCGCGCGCGAGGTCGGGATAGCCGTTCCCGAGATACACCTCGTCGATCCCCGCACGGTGACGAACATGCCGGCCGAGGTGCGCAGCGATCTCGGCATGGCGCTGCTCATCAAGCGGTTCGATCGCGATGGCGACGCGCGCATCCACATCGAGGACTTCAATCAAGTCTTCGCTCAGTATCCGGCGGAGAAGTACAAGAACGCCAGCTACGGCTCGATGCTCGGCGGCATGTGGCGCGCGCTCGACGAGACTGCGACGCGCGAGTTCGTGCGCCGGCTCGTGTTCTCCGTCGCGATCGGGAACGGTGACATGCACCTCAAGAACTGGAGCCTCATGTATCCCGACGGGCGAACGCCGCGCCTCGCGCCGGCGTACGACTACGTCTCGACGATCGTCTATCTCGCGAACGACCGGCTCGCGCTGTCGATCGCGCGAAGCAAAGAGTGGTCCGACGTCTCGTTCGACAACCTCGAACGGTGGGCGCGCCGCGCGGCGGTGCCGCGCGGGGTCGTCCTCGGCGCGGCGCACGAGATGGTCGACCGCATTCGCGACGTATGGCCGCGCTTCAAGAAAACGACGGGGCTGGAGCCGCGTTTCATCCAGAAGATCGACGAGCACATGAACACGATCCCCGTGCTGACCGGTCGCCGCGCTGCGGCGCCGACGGTCCCGGTGTTCTCCCCGCTGCTCGCTGCGGAGCAGCCCGAGATCGGGTGAGGTTCAGCGCGTCGAGAGCAGCCGCTCCAGGGTGAGGGTGACACTTCCGCGGGCGCCGGCGCAGCGCCCGGGGGCGCCGATGAGAACCTGGCGGGGCCAACGGATGATGCGGACCGTCGCGACGTGATCGGTCGCGGCGAGGACGGTGCGGGGGGCGAGGCCGGCCGAGGAAGCGGCGGCAGCGGCGATGACGAGGAAACGGCGGCGGTCCATCGTGCCTCCTAGGCGAACGACGTCTGGGCGGAGAGGGTGAACTTCGCGATCTTCACGTCGGGGACGAGCAGCGTCTGCGGCGCGTCGGACGACTCCGAGCGGTAGAGCTTGTTGCCCAGCTCGACGTCTTTGAGCGCGCTGACCATCGAGGTGAAGAAGCGGAAGTTCTTCAGCGTCTTGGTCAGCTTGCCGTTCTCGATCAGGTAGACGCCGTCGCGGGTGAGTCCCGTGATCGTGCACGTGCGCGGGTCGACCGGGCGCGTGTACCAGGTGCGCGAGATCAGGATGCCGCGCTCGGTCTCGGCGATCAGCTGCTCGCGCGACTTCGTGCCCGGCATGACGATCGCGTTGATCGGGTAACCGTCGTGGCCGGTGTTCGCCTCTTTGAACTTGTTGGCCAGATACGTCGACGAGACGTAGCCCTTCGGCACCCCCTTCTCGACCAGCACGACCTTCTTCGTCGGCGCGCCGTCCGAGGCGAACGGCTGGTTCGCGACGAGCGGGTGGCTCCAGTCGTCGACGATCGTCAGGTTCGGCGAGAAGACGTGCTTGCCGATCCGGTCGATCATCCAGGAGTCCTGGTTCTCTTTGATCGAGCCGAGCGAGAAGCCGTAGTACAGGTTGTTGATGCAGTCGACGAACGCCGGCGGCTCGAGAATGACCGTGTACGTTCCGGGCTTGAAGTCGGCCGGCTCGTTCGAGACCGTCGCCTTCGAGGCGGCGCGCTCCGCGCGCTCGGCGGCGTCGAGCGCGCCGTAGTCGCGCGTCCAGAAGTCGGCGTAGCCGCTGGTGCGCTCGCCGATCGCCTTGATTTCGAGCCCGGCGTACGTCCCTTCCCACGCGGCGCTCAGGCCGAGCGAGTTGACGACCGCGGACGCGAGCGACTGCGTCGTCGTGTAGCCCGATGAGTTGAGCGACGAGCGCTCCATGCGCGCGAAGACCGACTGCAGCTTGTCGATCCGCGTCTCGGGCGACGCGCTCGCGGTCGCGGGGAAGACGCTCTTCGAATGGCCGGTGGCGGTGCCGGGCTTCGGCAGCGAGACGAACTCCGGGTTCGCCGGGACGCGCGAGGCGACGTCGGCGGCGCGCGCGGCGACCGCGCGCAGGCCCGCGTCCGACGTGTCGCCGGTTGTCGATGAGCCGATGCGCTTGCCCTTGACGTAGTTCACCGAGACGGTCGTCGCGAGCGAGCCGATGTTCTGCACGACGTAGTTGCGCGCGAAGCGTGAGTACGACGCGTCGGAGACGTTGACCGCGACCGACGCCTGGTCGGCGCCCTTGACGTACGAGAGCGCGCGCTTGGCGAGCGCGAGCGCGTCGTGTGCGTTAGGCATCGGCCTTCACTCCCATCGTGACGTTGCGGAAGCGCGCGTGCGAGCACGCGTGCGTCGTGCGACCCGACTGCTCGGGTTCGCCCTTGCCGCAGTTCGGCGTCCCCCATGCGACCATCTCCGACGCACCGGCGACGCGGTCGAGGCTGCCCCAGAAGTGCGGCGTGATCCCGGTGTAGGTCGGCTTCTTGTAGAGCTTCGTGCGCTTGCCGTTCTGAATGCGCCACGCGAGCTGCGGGCCGAACTGGAAGTTCAGCCGGTGGTCGTCGATCGACCACGAGCGAATCCCGTCCATCAGCACACCGTCCTTCGTGTCGGCGACGATGTCTTCGAGCGTTCCTTCGCCGGGCGCGAGGACGATGTTCGTCATGCGCACCATCGGCACCGACGCCCAGTCCTGCGCGCGCACCGACGCGGTCTGCGGCAGGCTCGTCTGCGCGGCGG
This sequence comes from Vulcanimicrobiota bacterium, assembly GCA_019233415.1. Classification (GTDB taxonomy): domain Bacteria; phylum Vulcanimicrobiota; class Vulcanimicrobiia; order Vulcanimicrobiales; family Vulcanimicrobiaceae; genus Vulcanimicrobium. The sequence continues at coordinate 4,520 of JAFAMK010000444.1, read as the reverse complement.
TGTCGCGCGAGGACTCGAACGCGCGCAGGACGCCGTTCTCGATCATCGTGACGCGCTGCGGTTTCACCCCTTCGTCGTCGTAGCCGACGGTCGCCATCCCCTTCGGGAGGGTGTTGTCGCAGTAGACGGTCATCGCGTCGGAGCCGTACTTGAGCTTGCCGACCTGGTCGGGCGTCGCCCACGAGATGCCGGAGAAGTTCGCCTCCCAGCCGAGGCTGCGGTCGAGTTCGAGCGGATGCCCGATCGACTCGTGCATCTGCAGGTTGAGGACCGCGCCGGTCAGGATCATGTCGGCGGTCGTTTCGGGCAGCACCGGCGCCTTGACGAGCTGGACCGCCTCCTCACCGTAGCGCGCTGCGTTGCGGATCAAGTCGGCGCGGTCGACGACCTCCCAGCCGCCGCCCTGGTAGAGGCCGAAGTCGCCCGGACCGCCGCGGGCCTGTGCGTCGCCACCGCCGACCGCGTTGCAGCCGACGCCGGCGCCGGTCTGCACGATCCGCTGCCGGATCGCGCTCCCGTTCGTGCTGTAGAACTCCTTGATCGTGTCCTCGCCGAACGTGAACGCGTAACCGACGACGATGCTCTTGTCGACGTGCAACGCCTTCTCGGCGGTGAGCAGGTGGTTCGCCTTCGCGCTCAGCGAGACGCTGCGCGGGTCTTTCTCGAGCGGCGTCGACCACGTGTCGACGTACTTGTCGGTCGGTGTGACGGCGCGGATGCGGTTGGCGATCCGGGTCGACGCCTTGGCGATCGCGACGGCGCGCGCGGCGGTCGCGTCGAGGCCGCCGTCGTCGAGCCGGTCGCTCCCGGCGAACCCCCACGACCCGTCGACCAGCGCGCGCACGCCGTAGCCCACGGTGGTGGAGCTGTCGACGCCGCGGACGACACCGTTCTGCACGAAAAGTTGCTCGGACGTCCCTTCCCAGAACTGGACGTCCGCATAGGCGGCACCGCGCTTCGTCGCGGTGTCGAGAACGCGCGCGGCGCGCGCGGCGTGCTGATTCGCCATGCCCGAGGTTCAGCCGGACGGGGCGGCGATACCTCCTAAATATTCAGGAGATCGTCGGCAGTCCCATCCGGGCGGCCGAAAACCAGGACATGCTCGCCCTCGCGGAACCGGTCCGGTCCACCTGCCCTCACTGCGGAGCCCGGACGGCCCGCCGCTCCGGCGTCTCGGTGCGCGTGGCCGCGGTCGTGAACCCGGCCGGCGGCGTGATGGGGCCGCACGAGCACGAGACGCCGCGGCTCGTCGTCGTGCTGCGCGGCCGCTACGACGAGCGGCTCGGCGCGTCGCGCCGGCGTGACTGCCGCCCCGCGACCGCGCTCTTCCGACCCGCCGGCGAACGGCATATCGGCACGTTCGACCACGAGGACGTGCGCTACGTGAGCATCGTGCTGCCGAACGGGTTCGCCGACGACGGAGGCCCGTCGATGCGCAAGCGGTTCGAGACGTCGTTCGAACTGACGGACTCGGCGGTCGCCGTGCTCGGTACGGGCCTCGCGCACGAGGTGTGGTCGGCCGACGGTGCGGCACCGATCGCGCTCGAGGGGCTTGCGCTCGAGCTCGTCGCGCAGCTGGCGCTGCGCGGCGCCGGCCGCACCGAGCCCGCGCCGCGCTGGATCGGTGCGGCGCGCGAGATGATCGCGGCGCAGTACGACGCGGTGACGCCGGGCGCGATCGCGCGCGCATTCGACCTGGACGCATCGTACGTCGCGCGCGCGTTCCGCATGCACGTCGGGCGCACGCTCGGCGACGAGATCCGCGCGGTGCGGATCGCGCGCGCGGCCCGCCGGTTCGTGGCGGAGCCGGCCGCGGTGCTCGCCGAGGTCGCAGCCGAGGCGGGTTTCTTCGACCAGAGCCACTTCAGCCGCGTCTTCAAGCGCGTCGTCGGTGTGACGCCGCGCCACTACCGCGAACTCGACCGCGCCACGCGCAGCGCCCTGGCCAGGTCGAAACCGTCCTAGACGCCGCGCCGCGGCCGCGCGCATACTGCGAGGAATGACGTTCCGGACAGTCCAGGCGGTCGTGCTCGCCGTCCTCGCCGCGGCCGGCGGGAACCTGCCCTCGGCGCGGGGAGACCTGTACTATGCATCGCCGCGCGCGGAAGAGGCCGATCGCGTGGCGGCGTACGCCGCGGCGACGGCTCTTCGCACGACGACGGTCGGCCCGCGTACGCCGGCGGGCACACTGCTCGCCAGCCTGCGCCGTTACGACGACGTGCTGCGCCGGCTGCACCGCCATCACGCGTACCTGCAGCTGCGCGCTTCGGAGAACGTGAGCGATCCCGCGCTCGCGCGCGCGGTCGACGAGCTCGACATCGCGCTCGACGCCGTCTCCGCGGCGATGACGCGCAGGCTCGGCACGATCGACGACGGCCGCCGCGCACGGCTCGAGCGCGACGACCCGCGACTGCGGCCGTACGACGACGTCCTCCGCCACGCGCATGCGGCGGCACTGCACACGCTCCCCGACGCGCAGGAGCTGGTCGCCGCGCAGCTCGACACGCCGTTCGAGAGCTGGCTCGGCGACGAGTACCGGCGGATCGCCCGTGCGAGCGTCTACCCGACGGTCACGACGCCGTCTGGGCCGGTCGACCCGCGCAGCGCGGCCGCGACCGAAAGCCCGGACCACGCGGTGCGCCGCGCCGCCGCTGAGGCGCGAGCGCAGGTCCGCGCGAGCGCCGCGCCGACATTCGCCGACCTGCTGCTCGAAGTCGTGCGCGTGCGCACCGCGTCGGCGCGGCTGCACGGCTTCGCCGACGCGCCGAGCGCGGCGTACTTTCACCAGCAGCTCACCGCCGGCGAGGTTCACGCCGTCGTCGACGCGGTGCGGCGCGCGGCCGGTGCGAACGAGGATTATCAGCGGCTCCTCGCCGCTGTCGCGGCGCGGCAGATGCCGGCCGCGGAGGTGCGCTCCTACGACGTCGGGCTCCCGCCGGCCGGGTTCGCGCCGCCGTCGTTTTCGTTCGACGACGCGCGCACGATCCTGCCGCGCGCGCTCGCGCCGCTCGGCCCGACCTACGTCGCGCAGTACACGGCGCTGCTCGACCCGCGCAACGGCCGCCTCGACCTCGCCGGCGGCGCCGACCGCGACCGGACCGGCTACTCGCAAGGTTTCCCCGGCACGGTCTCGAGCGTCTACCTCTCACCGTACGCCGGGACGCTCGACAACCTGCGCACGCTGATCCACGAAGGCGGCCACGCGACACACCGCGAGCTGATGAACCAGCACGGCGTTCTCCCGGTCCACGCGAGCGGACCGAACTGGATGTTCGAGGCGTTCGCGATCTTCAACGAGCTGCTGCTCTACGACGACCTGCAGCGCACCGCGACGACGCCGGCGTGGAAGGCGTACTACCTCGACCGCTTCGTCGACGACGCAGCGTTCCAAGTCTTCGAGTCGGCGCAAGAGACCGACCTCGAGGAGTCGCTCTACCGCGGCGTCGGCGACGGCTCGCTGCGCACGGCGAAGGACGTCGACGCGCTGACGCTGCGTGTCCTCGGCGCGTACGACATCTGGCCGGCGGACGAGCCAGGCCGGCAGTCCTTCTGGATCGGTCGTTCGCTGTATTGGCGCGACCCGCTGTACTCGGTCAACTACCTGTACGCGGGCCTGCTCGCGACCGAGTTCTTCCGGCTGAAGGAACGTGACCCCGACGGCTTCGCGAAGCGCTACGTCGCGCTGTTGCAGAACGGCTTCGACGACACGCCGCAGGCGCTGCTCCGCCGTTTCCTCGGCATCGACCTGCGCGGGACTGGGATCGTCGACGACTCGGTCGCGGTGATCCGCGAGAAAACGAACGCGCTGCGCGCCGCGCAACCGGCGCCGTGACGCGCGCTCAGCTCTGCTGCGTGCGTGCGCGTTCGGCGCGGCGTGAGGCGAGCGCGACGGTGAGCAGCGCGGCGGCGAGTGCGATGCCGGTGAAGACGACGTACGCGACGCGATAGCCGTTGACGGGCTCGCCGTGCGAGCCCGCGACGCCGCCGCCGAGCGAGCCGCCGACGATCTGGCCGACGATGAGGAAGATCGAGAGCAGGCCGACGGCGCTCGCGCGCTGTTCGGCGCCGACGTGGTTCGTCACGATGTAGCGCGTCGGCGCGCCGAGTAATGCGCCGAATCCGCAGCCGGCGACCAGCATCGCGAGCAGCGCGAGCCACAGGTTGCCGAAGCCGAACGCGAACAGCGCGAGACCCGCCGCGGTGAGCAGCGAGCCCGCGGTGAGCACCGCGCGGCTGCCGACCGCGTCGAGCGCGCGCCCGGCGAGCGGGATCACCGCGACGAAGCAGAACGCGCCGACCGCCGCGACCGCACCGGCGGCCGCATAGGTGAGGTGCTGCGCGGCGACGAGCGCGGCCGGCACGAAGAACAGCGAGCCTTCGAGCATCCCGATCAGTATTTCGAGCGCGTACGTGACGACGAGCTGGCGGTCGCGGAAGAACGACGGCGGGATCACCGGCTGCACCGCGCGCCGTTCGGCGAACGCGAACAGCGCGAAGGCGAGCGCGCCGACGACGACGAG
>JAFAMK010000285.1 GCA_019233415.1 Vulcanimicrobiota bacterium | reverse complement strand
CGTTCGTAGTGGCGCATCACCGAGTCGGCGTAGCCGACGGGGTGGCCGTCGCCCCAGTCGGTGGTCGTGCCGGTGGCGGTCGGAGAGCCGGCGTTGTAGGCGGAGAGCGCTTCGCGGACGTTGCCGCCGTAGCGGTCGAGGTTGTCGGAGAGGAGGCCGGCGGCGTAGTCGGCGTTTTGGGCCGGGTTCATCGCGGCCGGGGTGCGGGCGAAGGCGTGCCAGCGGTCGTCGATCTGGAACAGGCCGTGGCCGTGGCCGCCGTCGCCGACGACGTTGCTGCCGGAGTCGGCGCCGGGGCCTCCGGTCTCTTGGGCGGCGACCGCGGCCAGGAGGCGCGGGTCGAGGTTGTGGCGGGTCGCGGCGGCGGCGATCTCGCTGCCGTAGCTGACGCTGAGGTTCATGCTCATGGTGCCCCTCAATCACGCATCAGGGTTCCCGCGGCAAGGGGCGAGCGGCGCGGCCTACCCTTCGCGTTGACAAGGGGACCGGGGTGGTCTACCATGGTTCGGTTGCATGGGGTTCTCCTCGCGGGGAACCTCGTTCTATGGTATGGGTTCATCACCGGTCATTGACGTCGGCTCCGTCCTGTTCGCGGGGCGCCCGATGGCCCTCGACGAACGCGTCGCGGTTCCGCCGTTCTCCTCGTTCACGTTCCCGCAGCCGGCGCACGTTCGCCTCGACCTGCGGCGCGTCGACCGGGGGCTGGACATCAGCGGGGTCATCGAGGCGGAGGTCGCGGGCGAGTGCGGCCGGTGCGTGGAGGACGTCGTCGTCCCGCTCGTGGTCGAGGTGGAAGAACGCTTCGACCCGCCGAGCGATGCGGTCGACCCCTTCGCGGAGAACAACGTACTGAGCGGCACGGACCTGGATGTGGGCGATCTCGTACGGCAACTCGTTGCCAGCGCGCTCCCGTACGTCCTGATCTGCCGCGAGGACTGCCGCGGGCTCTGCGGCACGTGCGGACGGAGCAAGAACGACGGAGGCGGATGCACCTGCCCTCCCGAGTTGACGGAAGGCGATCATGGCGAACCTCAAGTGGAAGACCCCTCGTTCCAAGACCCGTAGCCGCCGCGCTGCGAACTGGAAGCTCAATCCCGTGACGACGGTCGAGTGCCCGCAGTGCCACCAGCCGAAGCGCCCGCATTTCGTGTGCGACTTCTGCGGGACGTACGACGGCCGGCAAGTCGTGGCGAAGGACGAGCACGCCGGCCACAGTCACGGCTAGCAGTCTGCTTCGTTGAACCAGACCGGGGTCCGCATCGCGGGCGTCGGGCACCACGTGCCCGCCAAGGTGCTCACCAACGCCGATCTCGAGCGGATGCTCGACACGTCGGACGAGTGGATCACCACGCGCACCGGGATGAAGGAGCGGCACATCGCCGCCCTCGACGAGCCGACGAGCGAGATCGCCGTCGGCGCGGCGCGCAAGGCCCTCGCGAGCGCCGGCCTCGAACCGAAGGACGTCGACTGCATCATCGTCGCCACGGTCACGCCGGACTACGCGTTTCCGGCGACCGCGTGCATCGTCGGCGCGAAGCTCGGCATCCAAGGCGTCCCGGCGTTCGACATGGAGATCGCGTGCAGTGGCTTCATCTACGGGCTGACCGTCGCGGCGAGCATGGTCCGCACCGGCGTCTTCAAGCGCATCCTGCTCATCGGCGCTGAGGAACTTTCGCGCCTGGTGAACTACGAGGACCGCGGCACCGCGATCCTGTTCGGCGACGGCGCCGGCGCGGTCGTCCTCGAAGCGTGCGCGACCGACTCGCTGCTGGGCGTCGAGCTGGGCGCGGACGGGTCGAACCCCGAGGACCTCATGCTGCCGCTCAGCGGCACCGCCGGGCCGGCGCTGACCGGTGCGGACATCGCCGCCAAGCGCAACACGATCAAGATGGACGGGCGTGAAGTCTTCCGCTTCGCCGTCACCAAGATGATCGAGGCGACGGAGACCGCGCTCGACCGCGCCGGCGTGAAGCCGACCGAGGTCGCGTGGGTGATCCCGCACCAGGCCAACAAGCGCATCATCGAGGCCGCCGCGACACGGCTCGCGATCCCGACCGAGCGCGTCATCGTCAACATCCACCGCTACGGAAACACGAGCGCCGCCTCGATCCCGATCGCGCTCTCCGAAACGTACGCCGAGGGCAAGTTCAAGGACGGCGACGTCCTGCTGTTCGTCGGCTTCGGTGGCGGCTTGAGCTGGGGCGCCGTCGCCTGGCGCTGGACGACCGCGAACTAAATGCGCGTCGGCGTCATCTTCCCGGGACAGGGCTCGCAGACGGTCGGGATGGGCGTCGACGCCGCGCGCACCTCGTCCGCCGCGGCGCAGTGCTTCGCCGCCGCGAAGACGCTGCTCGGCTACGACCTGCTCGCGCTGTGCGCGGACGGTCCGGAAGAGCGCCTGCGCGAGACGCGCTACGCGCAGCCCGCGATCTTCGTTGCGAACCTCGCCATCGCGAAAGGGGTCGGCAGCGCGCTCGAACCGGTCGTGAGCGCCGGACACTCGTTCGGCGAATACTGCTCGCTCACGCTCGCCGGCGCGCTGACGTTCGAAACGGCGCTGGCGCTGGTCAACGAGCGCGGCCTTGCGATGCAGCGCGCCGCAACGCATGCCGAGGGCGCGATGGCGGCAGTGCTGGGGCTCGATCCCGACGCGCTGCGCACCGCGGTCGCGACGACGGTCGCGCGCGGCGCCGGACGCGTGCAGCTGGCGAACTTCAACGCACCCGGGCAGATCGTCATCAGCGGCGACGCCGGCGCGGTGCGCGTCGCCGGCGAGTTGGCGATGGAAGCCGGCGCGAAGCGCGTCGTCCCGCTCAACGTCAGCGGCGCGTGGCACAGCACGCTGATGGACCCCGCGCGCGACGAGTTCGCGCCGCACGTCGCCGCATCGACCGTGATGCCGCCGCATTTCACCGTGATCTCGAACGTCGATGCGCAGCCGTACACATCGGTCGCGCAGATCAAGACGAACCTCGTCCGCTCGGTGACCGACGAAGTGCTCTGGCACGACACCGCGGTCGCGATGGTCGCGATGAACCTCGACCTGATCGTCGAGTTCGGCGCCTCCCCGGTCCTCGCGCCGATGTTCAAGCGGATCGAGGGCGCCCCGAAGGCGATCACCGTCTCCGACGCCGCGGGGATCGAGCGGCTGCAGGCGCAGCTCGACGCCGCTCCCGTGTCGTGACCGGACACGTCGCCGTCGTCACCGGCGCGAGCCGTGGGATCGGCCGCGCGATCGCCGTCGACCTCGCGCGCGTCGGCGCCGACGTGGCGCTGTTCGGCCGCGACGAGCTGGCGCTCGCCGAGACGCGCGCCGCGTGCACCGACGCGCGCCCTGGCGCGAAGGTGACGATGCACGTCGCCGACGTCGCGAGCGAGCCCGCGGTCGCCGATGCGGTCGCCGACGTGCTGAGGGAACACGGCCGAATCGACGTCGCGGTCGCGAACGCCGGGCAGGCGAAGGACGGCCTGATCCTGCGCTTCCGCGGCGAGGACCTCGACCGCCTGATCGACGTCAACCTGAAGTCGGCGTTCTACTTGAGCGCCGCGGTTGCCAAGCCGATGATGAAGGCGCGCGCCGGTTCGATCGTGCTCGTCTCGTCGATCGTCGGCCTCGCGGGGAACCCGGGGCAGAGTGCCTACGCGGCGACCAAGGCGGGCTTGCTTGGTCTTGCGAAATCGCTCGCGAAAGAACTCGGGTCGCGCAACATTCGGGTCAACGCGGTCGCGCCCGGCCTCATCGAGACGGCGATGACCACCGAGATGCCGGCCGCCGCGCGCGAGCACTACCTGAACACGATCGCACTCGGACGCGCCGGGTCGCCCGAGGACGTCGCGCCCGTCGTCACCTTTCTCGCCTCCGATGCCGCCCGTTACGTCACCGGCCAAACGCTGGTGGTCGACGGCGGCTTCCTGATGTAACCGCTCTTCGCACTCCAGGAGAATCGCACACCATCATGGCCGCTGACACTTTCGAACGCGTCAAGAAGATCATCGTCGAACAGCTCGGCGTCGAAGAGGCCGAAGTCACGCCGGAGGCGTCGATCACCGACGACCTGGGCGCGGACTCGCTCGACCAGGTCGAACTGGTGATGGCGTTCGAGACGGAATTCGGGATCGACATCCCCGACGAAGAGGCCGAGAAGATCAAGTCCGTCGGTGACGCCGTCCAAAAGATCGACGCCGTCAACGCGTCCAAGGAATAGGGTTCGGCAAGCGAACCCGCAGTGATCCCTTCGGGATCACTGCAACAAGAGTTGTATGTTAGAAGCCCTTAGCGAGCGTCTCGGCGCGATCTTCGACAGGCTCTCCAACCGCGGCCGGCTCAACGAGTCGGACGTCGCCGACGTATTGCGCGAAGTCCGCATCGCGCTGCTCGAGGCGGACGTCGCGCTTCCGGTCGCCAAGGAGTTCGTCGCGAAGATCAAGGAGCGGGCCGTCGGCTCCGACGTCCTGACCTCGCTGACGCCCTCGCAGACCGTCGTCAAGCTCGTCTACGACGAACTGGTCGAGCTGATGGGCGGCGCCGCGGCGCGGCTCACGTACAGCGACGCGCCGCCGACGGTGTATCTGCTCGTCGGACTGCA
>JAFAMK010000260.1 GCA_019233415.1 Vulcanimicrobiota bacterium | reverse complement strand
CCGCCGCCGCGCAGATACTCCGTCAGAAATCCGTCCATGCCGATCGTGAGCACCGCACCGGAATCGCTGCCGCGGCCGGGCAGCAGGTACGCGACGGTATCGAGCCCGTGCGCGCTGTCGGGCACGACCATGATGTAGCGCACGGGTCCGGCGACATGGCGTGTCGGGACGATACCGCGTACGATGTGCATCCCGTTCGCCGGTGGGACCTTGGTGTCGACGCAGCCGTGCAGCCGTTCCGCCGCGCGTACGAGCGGCGAACAGCCACCAAGCGCCGCCACACCGAGTGCGGCAATGCCACGCAGCGCAGCGGCTCGCCGCATGCCGTCCTTCGACAAGCTCAGGATGACAGGGGTGTCCCTGCCATGCTGACCACGAACCTCGCCATGCTGACCTTAAACCTCGCCATGCTGACCTTCCCTCCCGTCATCCTGAGCTTGTCGAAGGGGCGAGCGCCGCGCCGTGCGTGGCCTGGTATTCCTGCAGCGAGCGCGGGGGGCCGGCTTGGGACTCGAGCGCGGTGACGAGGGCGCGGGCGGTGTCGAGCGAGGTCAGGGACGCGATCGACGCTTCGACGGCGGCGCGGCGGATGCGGTAGTTGTCGGTCTGCGCGCGCGTGCTGCGGAAGTCGTTGATGACGAGGTCGACCGAGCGCTGCTTGATGACGTCGAGGACGTCGGGGGTGCCTTCGCCGATCTTGTCGACGCGTTCGGCGGCGATCCCGCTCGCGCGCAGCAGGTCGTAGGTTCCCGGCGTTGCGACGAGCGTGTGGCCGAGCGCGACGAGCCGGCGCAGCAGGTCGACGCCGTCCGGCTTCTCCTCGTCGCTGATCGACACCAGGACGCGCCCCCCGTCCTTCGGGAGCCGAATCCCGGCGCCGACGAAGCCCTTGCGCAGCGCGCCGGCGTACGTCGCGTCGATTCCGAGCACCTCGCCGGTCGACTTCATCTCGGGGCCGAGTGCCGTCTCGACGCCGCGCATCTTCGCGAACGAGAACACCGGCACTTTGACGACGACGTAGTCGGGCTTGGGGCGCAGGCCGGTGCCCCACGGCATGTCGCGCAGCTTCTCACCGAGTGCGATCCGCGTCGCCGCAGCGACGAGGTTGATTCCGGTCGCCTTCGAGATGATGGGGACGGTGCGCGAGGCGCGCGGGTTCGCTTCGATGATCAGCAGCTCGTCGGTCCCTTCGGGGATGACGAACTGGATGTTGATGAGCCCGCGGATCCCCAGCTCGCGCGCGATCGCTTCGGTCACGTCGACGATGCGCTGTTCCATCGCGTCGGAAACCGTTTGCGTCGGGAAGACGCTGATCGAGTCGCCCGAGTGAATTCCGGCCCGCTCGACGTGCTCGAAGATCCCCGGTATCAGGATGTCGTCGCCGTCGAACGCGGCGTCGACCTCAACCTCGCGGCCGCGCATGTACTTGTCGATCAGCAGCGGCGCGCCCGGCGTGATCGGCGGCGCCGACTCGACGTAGCTCGCGAGCTGGCCCTCGTTGTAGACGATCTCCATCCCGCGCCCGCCGAGCACGTACGACGGCCGCACCAGCACGGGGAAGCCGATCTCGCGCGCGATCGCGCGCGCCTCGCGGAACGTGTTCGCGGCGCGCCCGCGCGGCCGCGCGACGCCGAGCTTTTCCAAGGCGGCGTCAAACTTCTCGCGGTCCTCGGCCATGTCGAGCGAACGCCGGTCACTACCGACAATCGCAATCCCGCGGCGCGACAACTCGCTTGCGAGATTGATCGCGGTTTGGCCGCCGAAGGCGAGCATCACGCCGCGCGCGTTCGTCGCGCGCGCCGTCGCCTCGACCTCGTCGGCACCCGGCGGCTCGAACACGAGCACGTCGCTGACGTCGAAGTCGGTCGAGACGGTCTCAGGGTTGTTGTTGATCACGACCGCCGCGCGGCCGGCCTCACGCAATGCCCACGCGGCATGCACGCACGAGTAGTCAAACTCGATCCCCTGCCCGATCCGAATCGGCCCGCTCCCGACCACGACGACCGCCTCCCGCAGCGGCGCCCGCATCTCGTCGCTCTCACCCCGCGACAAATAGTAATATGGCGAAGACGCGGGAAACTCAGCCGCCGCAGTATCGACCATTCTGAACGCGGCGCCGCCGCCCTTCGACAAGCTCAGGATGACGGGGGTGTCCGCGCCATGCTGAGCACGAACCTCGCCGTGCTGAGCACGAACCTCGCCATGCTGATCTTCCCCCCCGTCATCCTGAGCTTGTTCCCCCCCGTCATCCTGAGCTTGTCGAAGGGCGGCGA
>JAFAMK010000231.1 GCA_019233415.1 Vulcanimicrobiota bacterium | reverse complement strand
CAGATCGCCTTGCCCGGCGGTGCGTCTTCGCTGACGCTGACGGTGGGGACGAACGCGACCGTCACGGTGAGCGAAAATGGCTACACCGGCGTCTTCACGTCGTCCTCGGCGAACACCGCGATTGCAACCGTATCGCCGTCGTCGCTCCAGGCGAGCGGCGAACGCCGCCGCGCGAGCGCGGGCGCACCGAACTCCGTCTTCACGGTCACCGCCGTCGGCGCGGGCACGACGCAGATTTCGTTCCGCGATGCGAACGGCGACAGCGCCGGCGTCGCCGTCATCGTCAACAACGCGTCGCCGACGCCAACGCCGACGCCTTCACCGACACCGACCGCCACGCCAACCGCAGCCCCAACGCCGACTCCGACTCCCACGCCAACGCCGACACCCACGCCGACGCCGACGCCAACGCCGGCGCCGGGGGCTGTCCTGCTCACGCAGTCGAGCCTCTCGTTCACCGCGACCGGCGCAGGGAACGCGCAGACGACGACCGCGAGCCAGGCGAACTACGGCGGCACGTTCACCGCGTCGACCGCGGCATCGGGTCAGCCGAACTCGTGCGCCACGACCGCAACGATCTCGCCGGCGACCGGCACGACGTTCACCGTCACGCCGGTCGCAGCCGGTCACTGCACCTTCACGATCGCCGGCGGCGGCGGAAATTCGGCGACCCTCACGGTCGACGTCACCACCACCTCCGTCGGCGGAAGCTGAGGTACGCGCTCGGCGGTCAGCCGTTGAGCAGGGTCATCATCTCGGGCAGATAGCGGTCGCCGCTCGTTTGGGCGGCGATCGCGTCGAGCCTTTCGCGGTCGGACGGGGTCAGCGTCAGGTTGACAGCGCGGGCGTTTTCTTCGACGCGCTCCGGCTTCGTCGTGCCGAAGATCGGGACGATGTGTTCGCCATGGCTCAGGACCCAGGCAAGTGCGACTTGCGCGGGTGTGGCGTCGTGCGTGGCGGCGACCTCGCGAACGATCGCGACGACGTGCAGGTTCTGCTCGCCGTTGTCGCCGGCGAAGCGCGGGTTCGTCTTGCGCCAGTCGTCGTCGCCGAGCGACTTCGGGTCGACGGTGCCGGTGAGGAAGCCGCGGCCGAGCGGGCTGTACGGCACGAAGCCGATGCCGAGCTCATTCAGCGTCGGGAGAACGTCCCGCTCGGGATCGCGCGTCCACAGCGAGTATTCGCTCTGCACCGCGGTGATCGGGTGCACGGCGTGCGCGCGGCGGATCGTCGCGGCCGACGCTTCGGAGAGGCCGATGCAGCGAACTTTGCCGGCGGCGACCGCTTCAGCCATCGCGCCGACGGTTTCTTCGATCGGCACGGCGGGGTCGACGCGGTGCTGGTACCACAAGTCGATGTAGTCGACGCCGAGCCGCTTCAGGCTGCCGTCGAGCGCGCGGCGCGCGTTGGCTGGCGAGCCGTCGACGCCGAGCCGCTGATTCTGGTCGCCGAACCGGAAGCCCCACTTCGTCGCGAGCTGCACCTGATCGCGCCGGTCGCGGATCGCTGCGCCGACGACTTCCTCGTTGCGCAGCGGCCCATAGATTTCCGCGGTGTCGATGAACGTAATGCCGAGATCGATCGCGCGGTGGATCGCCGCAGTGCCCGTCGCTTCAGCCGGCGGGCCGTATGCCCACGAGATGCTCATGCAACCGAGCCCGAGAGCCGAAGTCTCCAGCGCGCCGAGACGGCGGCGGGTGATGGTGGTCGTCATGCCACGGTTGTACCGCACGCGAACCGGCTCAGCCAGATCGCGCGCAATGCTATCACTGGCAGTGACAGCTCCGCGGCGTCAGGGTCTGTAGCGGTCGGGGACGAGCTGGCTGAGCGAGAACACCGCGCCCCATGGGTCGGCCGCGACGAGGCGGCGGAACGGTCCCTCGTCGAACGGCGGCGCGATCACCGTTCCGCCGCCGCGCGTGATGCGCGCGACCGCGGCCTCGGCGTCGTCGATCCAGAAGTCGACGTTCCACGTTGCCGGTCGCTCGTCGGTCGATTCGAAGACGACCGCGACGACGTCGCGCGGGACGGGCTGATTCGGCACACCGCCGACGTAGCCCGGGAGCCGGTACAGCTCGGCGCGCGCGCCGGCCGCTCCGCCGAACGTTTGCGTCTGCCATCCGAACAGCGTGCCGTAGAATGCATTCGAGCCGTCGACGTCGTGCGTGCTCAGCGCGCTCATCGACCACGCGCTCGGCGCGTTGACGCGCTCCGCGCCCTCGCGGTCACCCGCTTCCCACACGCCGAAGATCGCGCCCGCCGGATCGGTGAGCACCGCCAGACGACCGGCCGGCGACGCGTCGACCGGATGTACGACGATCTTCGCGCCCGCGCCGACCGCGCGCTGCACGGCGTCTTCGACCGCGTCGACGCTGACGTACGTCCCCCAGGCCGTGCCGCCGGGCGCGGCGGGCGGGAGCGCGCCGATTCCGGCGACCTGCTCGCCACCGAACAGCGCGACGTAGTAGTCGCCGCCGTTCTCCATCGGCCACGGTCCCGCGATCTCCCACCCGAAGAGATCGCCGTAGAACTTGCCCGCGCCGCGCGGGTCTGGCTGCAATGTGTCGACCCAGCACGGAACGCCCGCCGGATAGCGCATCTCAGCTGACCGTCATGTCGTCGAGAAAGATGGCCATGCCGCCCTGCTCGAAGTGGACGTCGACCGAGCCGAGGAAGTCAATGGTCATTTTGATGTTGCCGTTCGCGCCTTCGTAGCGGAAGTACGCGTCATGGCCGCGGTAGCGAATGACTCCGCCCCAGGTGTAGTTCGTCCACGGGATCTTCGGGTTGGTGTACTGGTCCAGCTTCTTGTCGGCGATGTCGTGGATGATCAGATCGCCCATCCCGAACAGCTGGAGCGTGTGGTTGCCGGACAGGTCGTCGAACTGGTGCGTACCCTTGTCGAAGATGCGGTTGCCGTTGTCGAAGAAGAACACCGTGTAGTTGTTGACGACCGTCAGATTGTAAGCCATGTCGAGCGCTCCCGTCGCAGGCAAAATGTCGTGGCAGAACGAGGGCGTGCGTTCGTCCGAGTCCCACCACGGCCCTCCGCTCGGTCGCTAGCTCCTTCTGGCCAACCGTGAGCGGGAGGACGCCGCCTCAAGAGCCGTCGGTCGGCGGTTTCTGGTCCAGGTCCGGGTTGACGACCGCGATGTAGGTGACGACGTCCCACGCGTTGTGGATGCCGAGAAAGACGAGCAGTATCGTCGCGCCGGCGTAGAGGAAGAGCGAGAGCGTCGGATCGGCGGTGAGGCGGAGCGCACCGGCAAGCGTGACGACGTACGCGAAGGCCGGCAGGGCGACGAACCAGCACCAGTCCTCGAGGTCCGGCCGGTAGGTCGTTATGCGCAGGGTGCGCAGCAGGACGCGCAGCGTGTACCCGAGGCCGAACAGGCTGGTCACGCCGAGCACGATCGCCGGCTGGACGAGCGAGCGCCAGGGCGCGCTGAGCACGACCGAGATGAACAGCGCCGCGCAGAAATGGACGACCGTCGGGGTGCTGAAGATCGAGATGCCGTCCTTCGTCGTGTTCGTCCGGCTCCCGGCGGCGAGCGTGATGACGACGAACATCAGCCCCGTCAGCGCGGCGGCCGACGAGCCCGTGATGACGTAGAAGTTCGCCCATTCGGCCAGCGGCGAGGCGTCGTGCATGCCGCTGACCGTGCGCTGCCCGGGGCGGCGGCTCCCCCCGCTTGCGAAGGGCCCTTCACCACCTTTTCGTGAGCCGTTCACCAGAACTGGCCGTGAGCGGGCCTAGTCTTCGGTCAGGCGGTCTCTGACGCGCCGTCTGTCGCATGGTTCGCGCACCCGGAGAGGTTTGCACTCCCTTGACCAAGATTGGAATTCGTTTCGACTCGCTGCGGACGTGGACGATCCGCCAGCGCCTCATCGCGAGCTTCGGGGTTATCCTGGCGCTGATGATCGCGATGGTCGTCATCGTGAACGTCCGGCTCGGCGCCGTGAAGCACGAAGTCACGAGCCTCCGCAACGACTACGCGCCCGGGATCAACCAGACCACCCAGATCATGCAGCTGAGCGACGCGGACTTCGCGCTGGTCGAGCGGCATGCGCTGGAGACGAATCCCGCGGCGCAGCTGCGGCTGCTCGCGCAGCTGCGCGACAGCGCCGCGACGCTGGAGCGCGAGATCGCCCAGTACGGCACGACCCCCCGGTCGGAACACCGGCGCACGTACGTCGTGCTGCAGGGCGCGCTGACCGCCGCGCTGCGGCCATATTTCGAAGCGCGGGGCGAAGTGCTCGCGATGGACGCGAACCCGGCGACGCGCGCGCAGGGGCGTACCTTGCTGATGAGCTGGGTCGGGCCGCGCTTCGATGCGCTCAAACGCGCGATCGACGACATCGTGTCGTTCAACCAGCGGCAAGTCGTCGTGTCGACGAACGAGATCGACGGCGCGTCGAACTCGGTGAGCGGACAGGTCCTCGTGGCCGGCGCGATCGCGCTGATCGCCGCCGCGCTGTGCGGCTTCATGCTGCTGCGCAGCATCATGGTGACGCTGCGCCGCGTCGCCGGCCTCGCCGACCGCATCGGTTCGGGCGACTTGACGGTGACGGTCGACGCCAGCACGCGCGGCGACGAGATCGGCGTGCTCACCGCGTCGTTCGGCCGCATGGTCGGCTCGCTCTCGTCGCTGGCCGGCAAGGTGCAGGAGTCCGCACTGCGGGTGAACTCGTCGGTCTCCGAGATCGCCGCGACCGCGAAGCAGCAGCAGGCGACGGCGAGCGAGACGGCGGCGACCGTGACCGAGATCGGTGCGACCTCGCGCGAGATCTCGGCGACGTCGAAGGAGCTGGTTCGCACGATGAGCGACGTCTCGACGGTCGCCGAGCACACCGCGAACGTCGCCGGAAACGGTCAGGCCGGGCTCGCGCAGATGGAAGAGACGATGCGCGGCGTGATGGACGCGGCGAAGTCGATCAACGACAAACTGGTCGTCCTCAACGAGAAGGCGGGGAGCATCACGCAGGTCATCACGACCATCACGAAGATCGCCGACCAGACGAACCTGCTCTCGCTGAACGCGGCGATCGAGGCCGAGAAGGCCGGCGAGTACGGCCGCGGCTTCTCCGTCGTGGCGACGGAGATTCGCCGGCTCGCCGACCAGACGTCGGTCGCGACGTTCGACATCGAACGGATCGTCAAGGAGATTCAGTCGGCGGTTTCCGCGGGCGTGATGGGGATGGACAAGTTCTCCGACCAGGTCCGCCGCGGCGTGCACGACATCGAGGAGCTCGGCGGCCAGTTCACCGAGATCATCGGCGAGGTGCAGGCGCTGGCGCCGCGCGTCGAGCAGGTGAGCGAAGGGATGCAGGCGCAGGCGATCGGCGCCGAGCACATCACGCAAGCGCTCACGCAGTTGAGCGAAGGCGCGCAGCAGACCGCCGAATCGCTGCGCCAGTCGAGCCTCGCGATCGACAACCTCAACGACGTCTCCGTCGACCTGCGCGACGGCCTCTCGGGCTTCACGCTGGCGGCATAGCATGCTCTACCTCCTGCTCGCGCTCGACGCCGACCGCTATGCGCTGAATGCCGGCGCCATCGTCGAGGTCGTGCCGCTCGTCGCGCTCAAGGCGATCCCGCAGGCACCGCACGGCGTCGCGGGGATCTTGAACTACCGCGGCACGCCGGTTCCGGTCCTCGACCTGTGCGCGCTTGCGCTCGGGCGGCCGGCGCGCAGCCGGCTCACGACGCGGATCGTTCTCGTCGACTACACGGATCGCCGCGGCGCGGCGCACGTGCTCGGCCTGATCGCGGAGCGCGTCGAAGGAACATTGCGCTGCGAGCCGGATGCGTTTCGCGCGTACGGGATCGACAACGCCGGCACGCCGTACCTCGGCCCCGTCGTCGAGGACGCGCAGGGGCTGATCCAGCGGGTCGAGATCGCGCACCTGCTGCCGGACGCGGTGCAGCGCATGCTCTTCCCGGAGCTGGCGGCGTGAGCGCGCTGCACGCGATCGAGCACCTGCTCAACGGCACGATCGGCCTCGACGCCTCGTCGATCGGCTCGCCTGCGGTCGAGCGCGCGGTGCGCACGCGCAAAGAGGCCCGCGCGCTGCGCGATACCGCCGCGTACCTCGACCTCGTGCGCACGAGCCGCGAGGAGCTGCAGGAGCTGATCGAAGCCGTCGTCGTCCCCGAGACCTCGTTCTTCCGGGACCGTGGCGCGTTCGTTGCGCTGCATGCGGTCGTGCAGGAGCGGCGGCTGCCGAACGTGCCGAGCGAGCCCCTGCGCATCCTGAGCGTGCCGTGCTCGACCGGCGAAGAGCCGTACACGATCGCGATGACGCTGCTCGACGCGGGGTTGCACCGCGGGAACGCGCACGTCGACGCGGTCGACATCAGCGCCCGTGCGCTCGCGCACGCGAAGCACGGGTTCTTCGGTCCGAACGCGTTTCGCGGTACCGACCTCGCGTTTCGCGACCGGCACTTCACGCCGTCCGGTGCGCGCTACCGCGTCAACGACGCGGTGCGCGCGCTCGTGCAGTTCCAGCGCGGCAACCTGCTCGCGCTCGACGTCGTCACCGGCGGTGCGGTCTACGACGTGATCTTCTGTCGCAACCTGCTGATCTATTTCGACGCGAAGACGCAGGAGCGCGCGGTTCTGACGCTGCGCCGGCTGCTGAAACCCGGCGGCCTGCTCTTCGTCGGCCCGGCCGAGTCGCCGGCCGTGGTGAGCCACTGCTTCTCACCGCTCGGCCTGCCTGCGTCGTTCGCGTTCCGCCGTGACGACGAGCGCCGCGCCGCAGCGCAGGAACCTGCACCGCGGCGCGCGCCGCGCTCCGCCAAACCGGCGCGGACGCCTGCGCCGCTGCGCATCGTCGCGCCGCGCACGAAGGCCCCGAGCGCCCCGGCCGCCGCCGCACCGGCCGATCTGACCGAAGCGACGCGGCTCGCCGATCAGGGCCGGCTCGCCGATGCGGCGGACGCGTGCGAACGCTACCTGCGCGCGAACGGGCCGTCCGCGGCGGCGTTCCATCTCTTGGGGCTGATTCACAGCGCGAGCGACGAGCCGCACGCAGCCGACGTGTTCTTCCGCAAGGCGCTCTACCTCGAGCCGCGTTCGGCGGAGACGCTGGCACACTTGGCCGCCCTGCGCGAACAGCTCGGTGATAGCGCGGCCGCGCGCGCACTGCGCGTGCGCCTACAGCGCCTTCTTCCACGGACGGGGACCGACGCGTGAAAAAAGCGATCGTCGACTGCTGGAACACGATCGGGGTGCGCGGTGACCTCTCGTGCCCGAAGCTGGCGCAGTACACGCGCTGCCGCAACTGCCCGACCTACGTCGCGGCCGCCGTGGTGGCCCGCGACGTCGCACTGCCCGACGACTACGTCGACGAGTGGACGCGCCACGTCGCCGCGCCGGCGGTCGAGATCGACCATACGCGCGTCTCGGTCATGATGTTCCGCCTCGGCACGGACGTGCTGGGAATCTTGACCGGCGCCTTCAAGGAGATCACCGAACGCCGCACGGTCCACGCCATTCCGCACCGCGGCGCCGGCGGCGTGCTGGGCGTCGTCAACGTGCGCGGTGAACTGGTCGTGTGCGTCTCGCTGCGCGAGATCATCGGGATCGCCGGCGGCGAGCCGGCGGCGCGCGACGGGCACGCCGGCGAGCACGCGCGCATGATCGTCGTCGAGCGCGGCCACGCGCGCACCGCGTTCCCGGTCGACGAGGTCTACGGCACGCACGACGTGCGCGCGGCCGATCTCGGCACGGTGCCGATGACGATCGCGAACGCGACCGCCGCGTTCACCAACGCCGTGCTGACGTGGCGCGGGAAGACCGTCGCACTGCTCGACGAGCACCTGCTGTTCGACGCGCTCGACCGCCGCCTGGGGTCGGCCGCATGAACCAGATCTCACTGCTCGACCTCTTTCGCGCCGACGCGGCGAGCCAGGTGGAGGCGCTCGACACGAGCCTGGTCGTGCTGGAGCGCGCCCCCACGTCGGCCGCCGAGCTCGAAGCCTGCATGCGCGCCGCGCACTCGTTCAAGGGTGCGGCGCGGGTCGTCGGCATCGACGTCGGTGTCTCGGTCGCGCACGCGATGGAGGACGCGTTCGTCGCCGCGCAGCGCGGCACGCTCGTGCTGCGGCGCCCGCAGATCGACGTGCTGCTACGCGGTGTCGACCTGCTGCGCGCGATCGGCGAGACGGGCGAAGCGGACCTCGCGGCCTGGGACGGCGTGTGGCGCGGCGAGATCGACGCCTTCCTCGCCGCGCTCGCCGAGGCGGTCGCGCAGCCGAACGACGAGCCCCCGACGCCGGACGCTGCCACACCGGTCGTCGTGGAGCCGCCGTTGCCGGCTGCCGCGGAGGCCGACGACCGCGCCGAGCGCGCGCTGCGCGTCACCGCGCAGGCGCTGAACCGCCTGTTGTGCCTGGTCGGCGAGTCGCTGGTCGACTCACGCAAGCTGGCCGCGTTCGGCAAGACGTTGCGCACGATCAAACGCGCGCAGGACGGCATCGACGAGGCGTTCGACGAGCTGCGTGCGGCCCTGTCGGAGCGCTTCCATGCGAGCGCGCTCGAAGGCCAGATCGACGCGCTGCGCCGCCGTCACGTCGCGCTGCGCGAGCTGCTCGCCGAGCATGCGACCGCGTTCGAGTCGTTCGACCACCGCAGCACGGACCTTGCGCACCGCCTCTACGACCAGGCGCTGGCGTGCCGGATGCGCCCGTTCTCCGACGGCGTCGGCGGCTTCCCGCGGCTAGCGCGCGACGTCGCGCGCGAGCTGGGCAAAGAAATACGGTTGCAGGTCGTCGGCGGCGCGACGAACGTCGACCGCGACATCCTGCAGCAGCTCGAAGCGCCGCTCGGGCACCTCGTGCGCAATGCGATCGACCACGGGATCGAGTCGCCCGACGAGCGCGTCGCGGCCGGCAAGCCGCCGGAAGGGACGGTGACGCTGGAGGCGCACCACCGCGGCGGGATGCTGCACGTCATCGTTTCCGACGACGGCCGCGGGATCGACCTCGACCGCGTGCGCGCGGCGGTCGTCGCGCGCAAGCTCGCCGGCGAAGATTTCGTGCGCGAGCTTTCCGACGACGAGCTGCTGCAGTTCCTGTTCCTGCCCGGCTTCTCGATGAAGTCGGAGGTCACCGAAATCTCCGGCCGCGGCGTCGGGCTCGACGTCGTGCAGACGATGGTCAAGCGCGTGCACGGCACGATCCGCGTCGAGCGCGGCAGCGCGGGGACGCGCTTCCAGCTGCAGCTTCCGCTCAGCCTCTCGGTCGTGCGCGCGCTGCTGGTGGACGTCGGCGGCGAGTCGTACGCGATCCCGATCGCCGCGATCCACCGCATCCTGACCCTCGCGCCCGAGGAGATTCAGGCCGTCGAGGGCCGTCAAGTCTTCACGCTCGACGGCCGCACGGTGTCGGTCGTCAGCGCGCGCCAGGTGCTGCACCACGTCGACGAGCCGATCGCCGGCGAACGCTTCGCGGTGGTCGTCCTCGGCGAAGGTGAAGATACCTGCGGCCTAATCGTCGAGCGGTTCCTCGGCGAGCAGGAGCTGGTCGTGCAGCCGCTCGACACGCGGCTCGGCAAGATCAAAGACGTCGCGGCCGGCGGGCTCGACGAGGGCGGCTCGCCGGTGCTGATCGTCGACGCCGAAGACGTGATCGTGTCGGTTCGAAAACTCTCCGCGGTGCGCCGCCTCAGCACCGTGCACCATGACGACGCCGCGCGCCGCCGCAAGCGCGTCCTCGTCGTCGACGACTCGCTGACCGTGCGCGAGCTGGAGCGCAAGCTGCTCGACGCCGTCGGCTACGAGGTCGACGTCGCGGTCGACGGGATGGACGCGTGGAACGCCGTGCGCTCCGGCCGCTTCGACCTCGTCGTCACCGACGTCGACATGCCGCGCATGGACGGCATCGAATTGGTCGAGCTGATCAAGAAAGACCGCAACTTGGCTGCGGTGCCGGTGATGATCGTTTCGTACAAGGACCGCGAAGAGGATCGCCGCCGCGGCCTCGACGCCGGCGCGGACTACTACCTCACGAAGGGCAGCTTCCAGGACGACACGCTGCTCAACGCGGTCGCCGACCTGATCGGCGAGGCCGCGGCATGATGCACCCGGCCGGCTGTGAGCCGCTCGTCGTGATCGGCTCGTCGGCCGGCGGACCCGCCGCGCTGGTGAAGCTGTTCGAAGCGCTGCCCGCCGACTTTCCCGCCGCGTTCGTCGTCGTGCAGCACCTGGAAGCGCAGTTCGCAGCCGGAATGGCGAGCTGGCTCGACGACCGTGCACCGTTCGCCGTGCGCGTGGCGCGCGAGGGCGACCTGCTCGCGCCCGGCCTCGCGCTGCTGGCGGGAAGCAGCGATCACCTCACGCTGACCGCGGGACGACAGCTCGGCTACACGCCGCACCCGCTCGACGATCCGTACCGCCCGTCGGTCGACGTGCTCTTTCGGAGCGTCGCGACGCGCTGGCACGGCTGCGTGATCGGCGTGCTGCTCACCGGGATGGGCCGCGACGGCGCGCTGGGCTTGAAGATGCTGCGCGACCGCGGCCACCACACGATCGCACAAGACCAGGAGAGCAGCGCCGTCTACGGCATGCCGAAGGCCGCCGCGGCGCTGGAAGCCGCGGTCGACATCCTCTCGCTCGACCGCATCGCGCCGCGGCTGATCGAGCTGGTGTGCGGCGCGCACGACTTCGCCAGACCAGGAGACCGCCATGAGTGAACCCACCTCGCCGCTCGGCGACGCGACCGACGATCAGCCAATCATCGTGCTCCTCGTCGACGATCAGGCGATCATCGGCGAGGCGATCCGCATCGCGCTGTCCGATCAGAAAGACATCGACCTGCACTACTGCAGCGACTCGCTCGGCGCGATCGAGGTCGCGGAACGCATCAAGCCGACGGTGATCCTGCAAGATCTCGTGATGCCCGGCGTCGACGGCCTTTCGCTGGTGAAGAAGTACCGCGCGGCCGCCGTGACGCGCGAGGTGCCGATCATCGTCCTCTCGACGAAGGAAGAGCCCGAGGTGAAGCGCCAGGCGTTCGAGCAGGGCGCCGACGACTACCTCGTCAAGCTCCCCTCGACCATCGAGCTGGTCGCGCGCATTCGCAAGCACTCGCAGGCGTACGTGAGCCAGAAGCAGCGCGACGCCGCATACGACGCGCTGCGCCAGAGCCAGAAGCTCCTGCTCGAAAAGAATCTCGAACTCGAACGTCTGACGAACGTCGACGGGCTGACCGGGCTCAGCAACCGCCGCTATTTCGAGGAGTTCATGGCGGTGCAGTGGCCGCGCGCCGTCCGCGAGCAGACGCCGTTCTCGATCCTCGTCCTCGACGTCGACGACTTCAAGCGCTACAACGACACCTACGGCCACCTCGCCGGCGACGGCGTGCTGCGCGCGGTCGCGGCGGCGGTTCGCGGCTGCTGCCGCCGGCCGACCGATCTGGCGGTGCGTTTCGGCGGCGAGGAGTTTCTCGTCATCCTCGTCGGCGAGCCGAACGAGTCCGCCCGCGCCTTCGGCGAGCGCATCCGAAGTGCGGTGGAAGCGGATGCGATCCTCCACGCCGGGGCGACGACGGGCCGGATCGTGACGGTCAGCATCGGCGTCGCGTCCAAGATTCCGCAGGTCAGCGACAAGTACGCCGACCTGATCGAAGCGGCCGACGTCGCGATGTATGCCGCCAAGCACGGCGGGAAGAACCGCGTCGTCAGCGCGGCTGCCGCCTAACGGTCGCGCACGGTGAGCGGGTGCGCGTGGACGGCGCTGCCGATCTGCGAGAACCAGAGGTGCCCTTCGCTCAGCATGTCCCACGCGACCACGTAGTCGCCGGCGGTCGTCGGCGCGACGAACGTGTCGACGAACGTCACCGCCTCGCCGGGCACGACGACGCGCGGGAGCAGCGTGCGATGGTTTCCTTCGTAGTCGATCTCGCCGCCGTCGCCGGCGTAGAGGTGGTACGTGAGGCGCAGCATCGGCCATTGGTTCGCCGGCCACTGCGCATAGGTCGGTGCCCATGTCAGGACGCCGGCGTTGCGCACCGTGACGCGCACGAGTGCGACCTCGCCGGGATGCATGGTCGCCGGCATCTCGACGCGTTCGAACGACGCCGCCCAGGGCGGGTGCTCCGGCGCCGCTGCCTCGCGGATCGCGTCGTGCACGACGCCGGCACGCCGCACCACCGGCAGTGCGGGTTCGCGCGGCGTCACCGGGCGCCGGGGCGCGTCGTGCGGGATCTCATAGTACGTCTCGGACGCCTCGGTCGCGCCGGCGGTGCGGTACGCGGCGACCTTCGCGGCGCGCTGCTTCGGCGTGCACCAGAGCGGCTCGAAGTGGTGGATCGCCGTGCGCTCCTCGTAGAAGCCGGGGCCGAGGAGGTGGTACATCGTGTGCGCGCCGGCCGGCTTGAACACGAGGCTGCGGTCGTTGCGGAAGAGGCGCGGCGCCCAGTTCGGAAACCACGGCGGCGCGTCGACGTAGGCGTACGGGTCGTCGGCGACGATCCACTTGCGCGGGAAGTAGTAGTGCGTGACGTTCGGCGCGGCCATCAGCGAACCGACCAGCGCGTCGAACGTCGGTTCCATGCTCTCGTCGTCGTCGATCGAGAGAATCCAGTCGCCCGTCGCGTAGTCGAACGGCAGCGCGCGCGCCGGTGAAAGCTGCCCCGGCCGCGGCAGGTGAAAGCGGTACACGACGTCCGCGTAGTCGGACGCGATCTCCAGCGTGCGATCGTCGGACGATGCGTCGACGCCGACCAGAATCTCGTCCGCGTACGCGGGCAATTCGGCGAGCAGCCGCGGCAGCCGCGCCTGCGCGTTGCGCGTCAGCACGTTCACCGTGAGGCGCGGGGTCAGCACGGAACCGGAACGAGGTCGAGGTACAGCGTGCCGTCGGCCTCGCGGACGGGGTAGGTTGTCAGCGTCAGGCACGGCGACGCCGAGCCGCCAGTGCGTACGTCGAAGCCGACCGCGCAGCCCGGACACGCGAGCGTCTCACCTTGCGCGCCGCCGTCGCTCAAGTCGATGCCGTAGTGCGGGCACGCCGCGTCGAACGCGTGCACGCCGGAGGGGGTGCGCAGCACGAGCACGCGCCGGTCGCCCATCGCCGCGGTGAACCGTTCGCCCTCGGCGAGCAGCGACGCCGGACCGAGCGCGACCGCCGTCGCATCGTCGCCCGGTGCGACCGTGACCGTGGGCGCCGCGGCCGGCGGTCTCGCCGGTGCCGGTGCGCGCGCGGCGAGATGTTCTTCGCGCTTGAGGTGCAGCACCGTGCTGCGGCCCGCGACGACGTCGCTCGCGCGGCGCCAGAACTCGCGCGCGTAGAAGCAGTCCGGATCGAACGCCGGGCGGCGCTCGTTGAGGCGCAGCGAGACCGCGACGCGCGTCTGCGCACTGACGTTCAGGTGCGTGCCGTGCAGCAGCTCCGGATCGAAGACGAGCAGTTCACCGGCCGCGAGCGGCACGAACGCCGGCGGCGGGAGCGCGTAGCCGCTGCGCACGTAGAGCGAGCGCGGGTCGCAGGCGACGTCCGTTGGCGTGACGCTCGGGTAGAGCACCATTCCCGCGTCGGCAGGGACGTCGGAGATCGCCCACCAGACGTTGATCCCGTCCTTCGAGTGGCCGGTCCAGCTGTCGACGTGCGGGCCGTGCGCCCACGCCGCGGGCGGATGGTTGCGGTGATAGCCGCGCGGATCGTAGCGCGGGTCGCGCACGCGCCGCGCCGCGGCCGCCGCGCGCACCGACGGGCTCAGCCGGCCGATCCCCGGATTCTCCGCCGCACCGTCGGCCGCGCGCGCGACCGCGTACGGAAAGTTCACGCGCAGAATCAGGTAGTCGTCGATGTAGAAGTCGTCGTGCCAGCCGAGCACCGTGCGGCCGATCCGCGCCGCGAAGCGCAGCAGGTCTTCGCGCAGGCAGTCGAGGACGCGGTCGCGCAACGGGCCGACGTCGAGCGGGTCGAGGACGGTGTGCAGCGCTTCGAGGCCGGACGCGCGGAGCGACGCGGCCGCCGCCGGTCCCTTCATCGCGCCGACCGCGTCGACGATCTTCGCGACGATCCGCGTGTGGAGTGCGTGTGCGCCGGGGACCGCGTCGGGGGCGAGCGTGCGCCGCAGACCGCGCGCGGAGAACGTCACACCGGCACGTGGAAGCGCGTACGCGCGACGCGCGCGGCGAACCGCTCCGTCGCGGCGAACGTGCGCGCGCGCAGCGCCGCGATCGGCCCGAGCGCGGCGGCGCGCAGCGTGTGGTAGCGCGGGAGGTCGGCGACGCGCGCGAGTACCGCCTCGACGACGTCGTCCTCGCGGAGCAGGTCGACGTCCCACGCGCCCATCCCGGCGGTCGCGACCATCTCCGCACCGCGCTCGTCGTACGAGAGATGAATCGACGGCACGCCGAACGCGAGGCACGGCAGAAACGCGTGCAGCCGGTACGTGACGCTCAACCGGCAGTCGCGCAGCGCCGCCTCGTAACGCGCCGCGTCGTCGAAGTAGAGCATCGGGACGCCGGGAAACGCGCGCGCGAACTCCAGGTCACGGTAATCGTGGCAGACGAGGTGCACCACGTCGCCGTAGATGCTTTCGAGCGCGGCGATGAGCCGGCGCAGATCGTCGGCGACGCGCCACTGCAGGGCCGGCGGAACGCTCATCCGCGCCGGATGACGGATCGAGACCAAGACGCGCTCGCCC
>JAFAMK010000180.1 GCA_019233415.1 Vulcanimicrobiota bacterium | reverse complement strand
GTGATCGTCGGGACGCCGTTCGACTTCCGCATGAGCTACGGCAAGCGGCTCAAGGCGCCGACGGTCGTGCAGATCGACATGAGCTACGCCACGGTCGGGAAGAACCGCGACATTTCGCTCGGACTCGTCGGCGACGTCGGCGCGATCCTGCGCGCGGTGACGCAGGCCGCGTTGGGCCGCCTACAGGACGGCGCGGCGCGCCGCCAGCCGTGGCTCGACGAACTGCGCGCGGAGGAGAAGAAGCTCGCCGAAGCGCGGCTGCCGAGCATCACCAGCGACGCGACGCCGATCCACCCGCTGCGCCTGGGCTACGAGATCAACGAGTTCCTGACCGAGAACACGCGGTTCGTCGGCGACGGCGGCGACGTCGTCACCGCGGCCGGCGGGATCGTCTGGCCGAAGGGGCCGGGCCTGTGGATGGACCCCGGGCCACTCGGCACGCTCGGCGTCGGCGTCTCGTTCGCGATGGCCTCGAAGTTCGCCGAGCCCGACAAAGAAGTCGTCTGTCTGTTCGGCGACGGCACGTTCGGGATGACCGGCTGGGACATGCAGACCGCCAACCGTTTCAATCTGCCGTTCGTCGGGATCATCGGCAACAACTCGTACATGAACCAGATTCGCGCCGGCCAGATCATGCGCTACGGCAAGGAGAAGGGCGACGTCGGCAACTACCTCGGCGACGTCGACTTCGAGAAGTTCGCGCAGATGCTCGGCGGCTACGGCGAGGCGGTGCGCGATCCGAAGCAGATTCGTCCCGCGCTCGACCGCGCGCGCGAAGCGGTGCGCTCGACCGGCAAATGCGCGATCGTCAACGTCTGGATCGACCCGAACGAGTACGCGCCGGGGACGATGAACCAGACGATGTACAAGTAGGCGGCGCGCGATGAACACGAACGGCGTGCCGGCGCGCAAGGCGCTCGACGGGATCAAGGTTCTCGACATGACGCACGTGCAGGCCGGCCCGTCCTGCACGCAGATTCTCGCCTGGCTCGGCGCCGACGTCATCAAGGTCGAGCTGCCCGGTCGCGGCGACATCACGCGCGGCCAGCTGCGCGATCTGCCCGACGTCGACAGCCTCTACTTCACGATGCTCAACTGCAACAAGCGCAGCATCACGCTCAACACGAAGACCCCCGACGGCAAGGCAATCTTCGAGAAGCTGATCGCGCACTGCGACGTCCTGGTCGAGAACTTCGGGCCGGGCGTCCTCGACCGCCAGGGCTTCACCTGGGAGCGCATCCGCGAGATCAACGCGCGCATCTCGTACGCGTCGATCAAAGGCTTCGGCCCCGGCACGTACGAGGACTTCAAGGCGTACGAGACCGTCGCGCAGGCGATGGGTGGCGCGATGAGCACGACCGGCTGGGAAGACGGCCCGCCGACCAGCACCGGCGCGCAGATCGGCGACTCGGGAAGCGGCATTCACATGGTCGCCGCGATCCTCGCCGCGCTCTACCAGCGCACGCACACGGGCCGCGGCCAGCGCGTCACCGTCGCGATGCAGGACGCGGTGCTGAACTTGGTTCGCGTGAAGATGCGCGACCAGCAGCGGCTCACGCACGGCCCGCTGCGCGAGTATCCGAACGCGACGTTCGGTGACTTCGTGCCGCGCTCGGGGAACGCGTCCGGTGGCGGCCAGCCCGGCGCCGCGCTGCGCTGCGCACCCGGCGGCGCGAACGACTACGTGTACGTGATCGTTCAGCCGCAGGTGTGGGCGCCGCTCGCCACGCTGATCGGCCGCCCCGAACTGATCGACGACCCCGCGTGGGCGACGCCGGAAGCACGGCTCTCGCACCTCGACGAGATGTTCGCCGTCGTCGAGAACTGGACGAAGGACCACGGCAAGCACGAGGTCCTCGAGAAGCTCAACGCGATCGACGTTCCGTGCGGCCCGATCATGTCGACCAAGGACCTGATCGAAGACGAATCGCTCCGCGCGCGCGGGATGATCGCCGACGTGACGCACCCGCAGCGCGGGATGTTCACCACCGTCGGCTGCCCGCTCGTGCTCTCCGACACCCCCGTCGAGATCACCAGCTCCCCGCTCCTCGGCGAGCACAACGAAGAGATCCTCCGCGAGATCGGCTGGACCGGCAAGGACGCGCGCGCGCTCCAAGCCGCCGGCGTGTTGTAAGAAAGGGACCCATGCTACTCGAGCGTCAGACCCGCGACCAGGCCGCGGTCCGTGCGGTCTTGGATCGCGCCCGGGCGGAGAACCGCACCGCGCTGAGCGCCCCCGAAGCGAAGACCGTCGCCGATGCGTACGGCTTGCCCGTCCCGCAGGAAGGGCTCGCGACGTCGGCCGACGAGGCGGCGCGCCTCGCCGAGCACCTCGGCTTTCCCGTCGTGCTGAAGATCGTCTCGCCCGACATCCTGCACAAGACCGAGGCCGGCGGCGTGCTCGTCGGCGTCGAGAGCGCGGCGGCCGCGCGCGCCGGCTACGACACGATCGTCGCCAACGCGAAAAAGTACAACGCCAACGCGGCGATCACCGGCGTGCAGGTGCAGCAGATGCTGCCGACCGGCGCGCAGGAAGTGATCGTCGGCGCCGTCACCGACCAGAGCTTCGGCAAACTGATCGCATTCGGGCTCGGCGGCGTGCTGGTCGAGGTCCTCAAGGACGTCACGTTCCGCCTCGCGCCGACCTCGCGCGCGGACGCGCTCTCGATGCTGGACGGCATCCAAGCCGCCGAGATGCTGAAGGGCGTGCGCGGCAGCGAGCCGGTCGACCGCGACGCGCTCGCGGCGATCATCGAGAACG
>JAFAMK010000079.1 GCA_019233415.1 Vulcanimicrobiota bacterium | reverse complement strand
GTGATGCTGCCGGCCTCGGTGTCGGCGAACGCGACGATCAGCCCTGGCCCGGCCGCGGCGAGGTAACGCCACAGGCGGCCGCCGCGCGCCGGCGGTACGGTGAGTGCTTGAGGTTCAGCGTGGACCGCGGCCATCGACGCTCCCGGGGACTGAGGTTTGCCTAACAACTATACTAGGCGCGCCGAAGTTCCGCCGCGACCTTTGGCGGACCTCCGGGGCTTGGCCCCGAAACCCTCTAGGTGCTCGCTCACGTCGCGCTCGGCGCGCTCCTGCTCACGGTGGCCTCTCCGGCCCCCGTCCCCAAGCCTACGCCGACCAACCCCTTCAACTTGAACCCGATCACGCCGAACCCGTCGGCGCTCCCGCTGCCGGTCATCGGCACGACCCGGGCCAAACCCGTCTGCACGGCGATCCGCCGCGCGATCGCCCCGGCGGTCGCGGCGGCGCTCAAGAACGACGCGAGCTACGGCGGGCTGCGCAAGAAGATCTTCGACTACGTCGTCAAGGACAGCGAAGAGGCGCGCGACCTGCACCTCACGCAGATGGACCGCGAAGTCGACACGATGGTCAAGAACGTCGACGCGCTCGAAGAGGCGCTGAAGTCGCCGGCGCTGGACATTCCGGCGACCGCCAAGCCCGAGGACGCGAAGACCCTGCGCGACATGCGCGCGACGCTGAACGGCGTCCTGACGGCCCAGAAGCTGCAGCTCGACGCGATGAGCGGGTTCGTCGAGACCGAGCGCATGCGCCGCTTCGGCCAGCTCAGCGAGAGCGAGCAGAACATGCAGCGCGCCAACAACCCGAACGTCACCGTGCCGGGGGGTAACGGTCAGTTGCAGACCCCCGCCCCGCTCGGCGCCTTCCTGAAGGACGACCAGAACATCTTCAACACGCAGCACCGCACCCCGAACGGGCTGAACGACGGGCACCTGCTCGACCGCGACCTCGGCGACATCGCGGCGGTGACGAACCGCTACGAGGACGCCGCCTCGAAGGTCATCATCCCGGCCGCGAACGCCTGCAAGTAACGACGACCGACGGCTTCCCCGCGAGGCCGTCGCCCCGCTCGCCCCGAAGGCCGTAGCCCCGATGGGGGTCCCGCGCAAGCCGATCGAGCCGCCCACGCCCGAGGCGTCGGCGTTTCTCGAACAGGCGATGGCCCAGTACGGCAAGGCGACCTACAACTTCGCCTACCGCCTGACCGGGAACGAGGCCGACGCCCGCGACCTGACCCAGGACGCCTTCATCCGCGTCTACCGGGCCTGGCGGTCGTTTCAGCCTGGTACGTCGTTCCTGTCCTGGATCTACCGAATCGTCACGAACTTGTACCGGGATGAACTTCGGCGGCGAAAAGGACGTTTCCAGGAAGAGATTCCCGAAGACAACGCCCCGCAAGAGTACGGTGGGCAGCGGCCGCTCGCGGTCGACCCCATCGACGACTACCTGTCGGGTCAGCTCGGGGAGCCTCTGGCGAAGGCGCTGGCCCAGCTCTCGCCGGAACAGCGCCAAGTGGTCGTTCTCGCCGATATTGAGGAGTACAGCTACCAGGAGATCGCCGACATCATGGGATGCTCGATCGGAACGGTGCGTTCGCGCCTCCATCGAGCGCGAGCCCTGCTTCGTCGGCTGGTGACCAGGGCGCAACAGGAACAACGATGACTACCCACTACGACCGCGACACCCTGATCGACTACCTCCACGGCGTGCTGGACGCGGAGACGGACGCCCGCGTCTTCACGCACCTCCAGACCTGCGCGCCCTGCAACGCCCTCCACGACGAAGAGGCGGCGCTGAGCGAAGCGCTGCGCCTTGCCGCGCGCGCCGACGAGCGCGAGCTGCCGGCGATGGTGCGCGCCCGCGTGTGGGACGCCGTCCGGCGCGAGAAGCCGTCCTGGGCCGAGCGCCTGCGCGCCGGCTGGGGCCCGCGCCTTGCGCTCCCGGTCGCCGCGGCGGCCGCGCTCGCGCTCTACTTCGGCGTCCCCGCCTTCCACTCGCAGCAGGCGGCCGCGGCCGGCATCCAGGCCGCGTACTACCTCGACGAGCACAACGCGGAGGCCCAGCAGAACCCGTTCGGTCCGGGCATGACGCCCGCCGTCTACTCGACCGACGCGCAGGACCGCTCGCCATCGACCGCCGCCACGTACATCGATACCGCCGACGCCGCCACACTCGACGACGCCAGCGGTGCGGGCAACTAGCCTCACCGTCGTCGCGCTCGCGCTTCTCGCCGCGAGCGCTCCGGCGGCCCGCGCGGCAACGTCGTCCGGGACCGACGCGCGCCCGCTGATCGTCGCCGCGGTCGCGGCGCCGAAGCACGTCTCGTTCGTCGGCAAGATGTCGACGATTCGCAGCGGGACGACGCGTGCGCTCGCGGTCGTCTCGAAGATCGAGCACCGCGCGCCCGACGAGACGCGCCGCACGTACCTCGCGCCGCGCGTGCTGTACGGGCAGTTCGTCATCAGCCGCGGCGCCATGACGTGGGACGTCGACCCCGACCGCAAGCGCGTCATCGTCAGCGAGAACCGCGCCGCGGTCGATCCCGTCGCGATCGTCGACGACATCGCGCTGCTGGACGGCAACTACCGCGCGGTGCGCAGCGCCGCCGACACCGTCGCCGACCGCAAGGTCGACGTCGTCGACCTCGTCAGCCGCTACACCGGCGAGCGCGCAATGCGGCTGTGGCTCGACGCGCAGACGCACGTCGTGCTGGCGAAAGAAGCGTATCACAGCGACGGTTCGCTGGCGTGGAGCACGCGCTTCGACGACATTCGCTACACCGACGGAATCCCCGAGGCGATCTTCACCTCGGCGGTGCCGGCCGGCTACGTGACGGTCAAAGGGCGCTCGTACGAAGAGCCGCGGGCGGTGCCGAGCGCCGTCCCCGACGCCGGCTTCAAGCCGATCACGCCCAAGTATCTTCCCGAAGGGTTCGCGCTCGACGGCGCGGACGTCTCCGAAGTCGGCGGCGTGCGCAACCTGCACCTGATCTACTCGGACGGTATTCGCACCCTCTCGCTGTTCGAGAACGCCACGAACCGCGCGATCGACTTCGGCAAGATGGCCTCGCAGCGCACGCGCTTCGAGAACCACGACGCGGAGTACGCGCACGACGGCCCGACGACGCTGCTGGCCTGGCGCGAGCACGGGCTTGCGTTCGCGCTCGTCGGCGACCTCGACTTGAAGGAGCTGACGCGGATCGCGACCTCGGTCGTCCCGTAGACCCCTAGACGCGCGCAGCGCGCGTGGGAAGGACGGGCGTGGCACTCTCGCTCTCGTCCGTCCCCGAAGTCCTGGCGCACATCCGCACCGCGCACGACGTCGCGTTCGGTGCGTACTTCGTCAAGCCGGGCTCGCTGCGCAACGCGCTCACCTCGGCGGCGCGGCACGGCGCGCACGTCGCCGTGACGTTGCAGGCCGATCCGTACCGCAATCCGGACGGCGCGCAGGCGAACGCCGACACGGCGCGTCTGCTGCGCGACGCCGGCGCGCAGGTCACGCTGCTGCCGTCTCAGCGCGTACCGTTTCACATCAAGGCGGCGGTCTGCGACGGCGTCGCCTACCTCGACGACCGCAACTTCACGCCGGGCGGTCCGGAGATGGTCGTGCGCGACGACGATCCGAACGACGTCGCGCTGGTGCGCGACGCGCTGCGCGGGCACGGCGGTGACGACGCGACGCTCGCGACGCGCAAGGACGCTGCGCTCGCGAGCGAATTGGCGCTCGTCGAAAAGGCGGGCACGGCGCCGGTCGTCATGGAGACCGAGCGCGTCGGGACGTCGCCGCTGACGCGCGCCCTGCAGCACCGCGCCGCTGCGGGTTTGCCGACGACGCTCGTCGTCGCGCAGGGGCCGCACGACTCGCGCACCGAGCGCAGCGCCCTCGCGCAGCTCACGCACGACGGCGTCGACGTGCGCTACAGCGGCCGGAACGAGAAGCTCGCGCTCGCCGGCGACGCGGCGTGGATCGGTTCCGGGAACGCGACGGGCGCCGCGGGCCGCGGCGCCTATCAGCTCGAGTGGGGGCTGGTCACGCGCGACCCGGCGCTGGTCGGCGCCGTGCGCGCCGCGCTCGCGCGCGACGCCGCGTGACCGCGCGGCGCGCTAGGTGTTGGGTGAGGGCGACGGCGCGGGCACCATCGGGCCGCCTGGGTTCACATGGCGGTGCGCGCGCATCATCGACTGCAGCTGCGCGCGCTGCGCCGGCGTGAGCACCGCGTCGATCTGCGCGCGGATCTTCTGCGCGTCGGCGCGCTTCGTCGCGGGGTCGGCGTTGCGGTCGGCCGCGCGCGTCGCCTTCGCCTGCGCGAGGATCTGGTCGACCTGGCTCTGCTGCTGACCGCTCAGGCCGAGCTGCGCGAGGGCCGCCTTCATCCGGTTGTCGTGATGATGATGACCGACCGGCGCGGCGGGAGCCGGGCTGGCCGGGGCCGCCGTGGTCTGCGCGAACGCGCCGGCCGGAACGGCGAGCGCGACCGCGAGCGCGGCGGCGGGGAGAAACGAACGAGTCATATGCTCACCGTACGCGCGCTACCGCCGCAACGTCGTGAGAGCGCCGTTAGATCGTTGCCTTGATCGCTTTTTCGAGGTCGGACGCGGCGACCTCGCCGTCCTTGATCCAGCTGACCTTCTTGCTCTTGTCGATGAGGACGATGGTCGGGAAGCCGCCCTGCAGGTACTGGGACGCGACCTTCAGTTCGGGGTCGAACGCGAGGGGGTAGCGGACCGCGAACTGCTGGCCGAACGTGTTCACGTCGGACTGCGTCTCGGCCGAGCTGCCGTCCATCCCCTGCGGGCTGCCGCTGACCGCAACCATGGCAATCTTGCCGGCGTACTTCGTCGCGATCTGGTTGAGGACCGCGGTTTCGCGCTGGCAGTGCGGGCACCAGGTCGCGAAGACCTCGAGCAGCACCGGCGTCGAGACCTGGGCGAGGTCGAACTGGCCGGCGTTCGTCGCGACGCTGAACGCCGGCGCGACATCGCCGACCTTGAGGTGCGCCTGGATCGGCGCTTCCGACGCGGCCTTGGGGACGCGCGAGGCCCAACCGACGCCGACGATCACCGCGATGACGATGACGGCGACCGTCGCCCACAGGATGAGCTTCCGGGTGTCGCGGGGGGCCGAGGACTGCTTGCGTACTGCGCTCACGGTGCGTTTCCGATTCTCCGGTCGAGGGCGAGCGTCCCCGGCGGCCGCAGCGCGACGACCAGGGCGAGCAGGACGAAGACCGCGTCGCGCGCGACCTCGGCCCAGGTGGTGACGGTCTTGTCGTTCGGGCCGAAGCAGCCGCACGAGACGGTCATCCCGCGCACGACCGCCGAAGCGATCGCCAGGTCGAACGTCGCGAACAAGATCACCGCGATCCACGCCGCGGCGCGCGTGAACAGCCCGATGATCAGATAGCCGCCGAGCAGAATTTCGAGGAACGGCAGCGCGAGCGCCATCGGCGCGATGACGACCTGCGGCAGGATGCGGAAGCCCGCGATCTGCGCGGCGAACTCGGCCGCGTGCCCGACCTTCGCGGCACCGGCGACGATGAAGATCAGGCCGAT
>JAFAMK010000021.1 GCA_019233415.1 Vulcanimicrobiota bacterium | reverse complement strand
GCGCGCAGGTTCTCTTCGAGCGGGAGGTCGATCGAGACGACGCCGCGCCCGGCCGGCCCGGTCACCAGCTTGTCCATGTAGGGGACGCGGGTGCGGAAGAGGCTGCCGCGCGGTGCGGCTGCGATCACGGAAATCGCCCCGGGGCCGCCGCGCGAGGCGAGCGTCGTTCCGTCGATCGGGTCGACAGCCACGTCGAGCGACGGACCGTTCCCGGTCCCGATCGCCTCGCCGTGGTAGAGCATCGGGGCCTCGTCCTTCTCGCCCTCCCCGATCACCACGACACCGGCCAGCTCGGCGTCGCGCAGCGCGGTCCGCATCGCCTCGACCGCCGCCCCGTCAACGGCGTTCTTGTCCCCAAGCCCGACGAGGCGCCCGGCTGCGATAGCAGCCGCCTCCGCGGAGCGAACGAACGCGTATTCGAGGCAATACGTTTCCATGAACCGCCTATTTCCAGGTGCCCGCTTGCTCAAAACCTGCCGAAGGGCGGAAAAAGGCGGCCACGGGGCAGCCGACGCGGGCCGCGAACGCGTTCCGCCGTGCCCGACCGTGACGTTGCGCTGTTCGACGCGCTGGCGACCGCGCTGACCGCGACCGAGGTCGAAACGGCGCTCGAAGGCGCGCTGCGCGAGATCGCGCGCGTCCTCGACCTGACCGCGGCCTGGATTTGGCTGGTCGACGCGGAGACCGGGCGCTTCTACCTTGCCGCCGCGCACGGCTTGCCGCCGTACCTGCGCGCGCCGGTGCAGATGACCGGCGATCCGTGCTGGTGCATCGAGTCGTTCCTCGACGGCGACTTCGACGCGAAGAACGTCGACATCATCGCGTGCTCGCGGCTGCGCAAGGGCGCATTCGAAGGCCAGGTGGCGCTGACCGGCGGGATTCAGGCGCACGCGTCGGTCGCGCTGCGCTTCGGCGAACGGCGGCTCGGGATCATGAACGTGTGCCCGCCGATCCCGCGCAAGCTCTCGGAGGACGACCTGCGGCTGCTCTCGGTCGCCGGCGCGCAGATCGGCCTCGCGGTCGAGCGCGGCCGGCTCGCGGAAGTAGGCGCGAGCGCCGCGCGCACGGCCGAACGCACGCGGCTCGCGCGCGAGATTCACGACACGCTCGCGCAAGACCTGACCGCGATCGCGCTCTACCTCGAAGCCGCGCAGCGGGACGTCGCGCCCGAATCGCCGGCCGCGCACGAGCTCGGGACCGCGCTCGGCGTCGCGCGCAGCGCGCTGACGCAGGCACGCCTGTCGGTGCTGAGCCTGCGCGCCGATCCGCTGGCGGGACGGCCGCTCTCGGCGGCACTCGCCGCGCTCGCGCGCCGCATCACCTCGGAGACGGGGATTCGCGTGACGCTGCACGTGCAGGGTGTCGTCGCGCTGCCGTACGAAGTCGAAGGCGAATTGTTTCGCATCGCCTCGGAAGCGCTCCAGAACGCGCGCCTGCACGCGCGCGCGTCGCGAATCGAAATCGACTTGCAGGGCGTTCCGACGGCGGTCTCGCTGCGCGTGCGCGACGACGGCGCGGGGTTCGACGTCGACGCCGCAGCGAGCGACGACGCGCACTACGGTCTGGTCGGGATGAAAGAGCGTGCGCACCTGATCGGCGCGGACTTCATCGTCACGTCGGCGCCGAACGACGGCACCACGGTGGAAATCGCCGTCCCGAAGGCGGCGCCGTGATCCGCGTCGCGGTGGTCGACGACCACCCGATCGTCACCGACGGCGTCGTCGCGAACTTGCGCGCGAGCGGCGAGATCGAGATCGTCGCGACCGGAACGAGCGCCGATGACGCGGTCGTGCTCGCCGGCGCGCAGCACCCCGACGTGCTGATCCTCGACCTCGAACTCGCAGGCAAGAACGGGATCGACGCGATTCGCGCGGTGAAGGAGGCCTCGCCGCAGACGCGGATCGTGATCTTCAGCGCGTACGCCGGCGAGGAGCGCGTCGCGACCGCGTTCGAGCGCGGCGCCGACTCGTATGTGCTCAAGGGGACGTCGAGTGACGAGCTGGTTGCGGTCGTGCGCGCGGTCGCGGCCGGCGGGACGATGATCCCGCCCGAGATCGGCGCGCAGCTCGCGCGCGCGGTGCGCCAGCCGCGCCGCGACCGGCTGACCGAGCGCGAGCGCGAAATCCTCGCGCTGCTGGCGGAGGCGCTTGCGAACCGCGCCGTCGGTGAGCGGCTCGGGATCACCGAACGCACCGTGAAGTTCCACGTCGGTGAAATTCTGGGCCGGCTCGGCGCGGCGAACCGCGCGCAAGCGGTCGCGATCGCGAAGGCGCGCGGCATCGTCTGAATTCGCCGGACCCTGTCCGAACGGACAGGTGTCGTGCCGTTCGTCGGAGCGTCGCGGCGCACGTGCCGCACGCGCTACGCTGCGTGCATGCACGACTACAGTTGGTTCGAACGCGGGCACGTCGCGATCGTCACCGGGGCCTCGAAGGGATTCGGGCGCGCCGTCGTCGGCGAATTGGCGCGCGCGGGGATTTCGCTCGTCATCGACGCGCGCGGCGAGCACGCGCTCGCGCAGGCGGAGCGTGAGCTGTCCGCACTGGTCCCGGTCGTCGCCGTCGCAGGCGACGTCGCGGACAGCGCGCACGTTCACAAGCTCGTCGAGGCGGCGGAACGGCGCTTCGGCCGCATCGACCTGATCGTCAACAACGCCTCGACGATCGGCCGCTCACCGCTTCCCGCGCTGGAACAGCTCTCGCCGCAGACGTTCGACCGCATCTACACGACGAACGTCTACGCACCGCTGCACCTGATCCAGCACGCGCTTCCGGTGATGCGCCGCAACGGCGGGACGATCGTCAACGTCAGCTCCGACGCCGCGGTCGAGGCGTACGAAGGCTGGGGCGGTTACGGTGCGGCAAAGGCCGCGCTCGAACATCTCTCGCGCGTTCTCGCGGTCGAATTGCACGGCAGCGGCGTGAGCGTGATCGTCGCCGATCCGGGCGACATGGACACCGAGCTGCACCGGCTCGCGGTCCCCGACGCCGATCCGGCCGCACTTGCCGACCCGCGCGACGTCGCGCCCGCGCTGCTGCGCGCGATCGCGTCGCCGCGCGAACAATTCACGCGCGTCGCGCTGCAGGCGGAGGTCGCGGTCGGAGCGTGAGCGTGATCGTTCCCTTCACCACGCTGCCGGCGGCGA
>JAFAMK010000389.1 GCA_019233415.1 Vulcanimicrobiota bacterium | reverse complement strand
AAAAACTGCAATGGTCATGGCGCCTCCCAAATGGCCGCAGCGCAAGGCATACTGCGGTAGCCCCATTATCAAACATGGTCTCGGTACGGAGGCGCTACCCTTCGATGGTCCAGCCAGTGCGCGCATGCCCTGCATGATGGGAAAAGGCGGAGCAGAGCAGCGGCGGCGGTCAGACGACGATCATTCCGGTCCGTGCGGCGATTCGCAGCAGACGCTCCTCCATGTCGGGGCGGGCGAGGCGTATGACGACTTGGCGCGCCCGGTCGATCACCGGACGGACGCGCTCGAACAGTGCCAACGCGTCTTCGCCGTTGTGCGCGTTAGCGTAGAGAAGGCCACCGACAGCCGGATACGTTTCGTAGAAGTATCGCGCCCAGGCTTGCGTCACGTCGCGCTGTTCGACGGAGCCGATCGCGGCGAGGACTCCGGCGCGCATCGCCGCGTCAGCGCGCAGGTCGAGAACGTCCATCGCCTCCCGCAGCGTCGACGAGACGACGCGGAACGATCCGCGCTCGATCACGCGCGCGTCGCCGAAGACCTCCACAACCGCGCCGCTCAGCGTGAACGCGGCATAATAGACTGCGCGGTCAGGGTCGTCCGCAGGCAGTATCACCGATCCGGCCGCAGCACCGCGATGGTGGTCGAAGCGCAGGCGTGGACCATTCGCGCGAAATCCGCGCGGCCGTGGCCGGTACGTCGAGCGCGGATCGTAGATCCGCATCAGTGTTGTGCCGGGCGCAAGTGTCACGATGGGGAGGTCCGCTAGATCGACGATGATCGGCGGTGGCGGGAGACCGAGCTTTGCCACGATCAGCCGCTGGTGACGCCCTTCGCCTCCTCGAGCACGCGGTCGAGTTCGCCCTTGCGAAGCACGTCGATCGGTCGCCGCTCCCCCAAGCGCGGGTGAGGTGTAATGAACCAGGTTGCCTTGCGGAACGCCGACGCATCCATCAAAGCGAGGACGCGGCGAAAGCCTGGCACGAGTCCGTCTTCGGTTCGCCCGTCGAACTGCCAGCGCGGAAAGCGCAGCGCGCGGCCGTCGGCCACCGCGAGGAGTGTTCCCTCCTTAGCCATGCGGTTGACGACCGGACGTGTGCGGTTGACGTAGCGCCGCACCTCGTCCGAACTGAGCGCGTCGCGGAGAAGCTGTGCGCGCGTCGCTGCGACAGCCGCCGCGTTGTTGGCGCGGAGCTGGACGAGCACCGGGTTCGCGGCGGCACGGCGCGTGCCGTGCAACTCTTGCTTGAGGACCTCCAGCACGCGGGAAAGCATCGGCTCGCCGAGCTCGGCGCGCAACTCGCGGACGAGTCCGGCGCTCCGCATCCCGTGCGCGCGCGGAGGGCGTAGCTTGGACGCCGTTTGCCGACGTAATTTCGATGCCGGGGGCACGACCTCAGTATCCCACATCTCGTAAAGTTCGTAAAGGGGAGCTCGAGGCACCGGCTGCGTCGCTCGTCGCCGGAGTTCGCTAGGGGCCGAGGAAGATTCCCTGCGGGGTGACGATGCCGTGGCCGATCAGCGTGATCGGCGCACTCGTGTACGGCGGCTGGTAGATCGCGATCGTGCCCGCACCGTTCTCCATTACGAAGAGATCGTCCGCGGCGTCCATCGTGAGATACTGGCACTGAAAGAGGTTCGTACCGGCGAAGTTCGTGATGTTTCCGAGGATCGTCCTGATCTGCGAACCGGATGGAGCGAACTCGCGAATCGAGCCGTCGGCGTCGTTGGTGAACTCGTTCCCTTTCGAGTCGAACGTGACGTCGAACGGTCCGTTGCCGTCCGTGGGGGTGAACCCTGCGTACGGCGGCTGCGCGATCTCCGCAGCGCCGGCGACCGGGAGCGTGAAATAGACGACGCCCGCCCTGCTGACCTTCGTGCATCCGGATGAGCCCGGCAGATTGATCTGCGCCGTCGCCAGGGTGTACTGCGAGGGCGCGAATTGCGTGATGCCGGAGTTCTCGGAGAGGTAGAGGTGGCTCGTGCCGTCGAGGACGGCGGGAGGCATCGGGTCCGAACTCGAGACGATGTTCTGGAGCAGCGACGAGTACGGGAAGGCGTACTCATTGATTTGGCCGTTTTGTCCCGACACGAAGAGATTGCTGTCGGCGTCGAAGGCGATCCCGTCGGGGGCCGGTACCGTGGCAAAATTGTAGATCGGCGCTCCGGTGTACGGTGGAGCAAGGGCCACGACCGAGTTGTTGCCGCTGTTGGCGACGAAGAGGTTCCCATTCCCGTCCATTCCGAGGGCATCGGGTCCGTTCATCGCGGTCGTGACTACCGCCGGCGCGCCCGTGTAGGGCGGGGCGTAGATCAGCAGCTCATCGCTACCGATTCCCGCGCACTTCGAGCCGCACTGCGCGACGAAGAGCTTCTGCGCATGATTGGCATACGTGAACGTCGTCGAGCAGACGGCCGCCGGCAGCGAGCAGGTCGCATCCGAATATGACGCCGTCACCTTGATCGTCGCGGGGACGCCGGAGCCTGGCGAGGTGACCGTGAAGACGCTCGGCTTCGACGCGGTGGGGTTGCTCGTCGTCCACCCGGCGCCGCTGACTACGGAGACCGCGTAGGTGGGCGAGCCCGGCCCGACGATCGCGTTGCCGTCGGCATCCAGAGCTTCCACGATGAAGCCCTGCGGGCTCTGGTTGATCCCCGCGATCGAAAAGCCACCGGCCATGCTGCCGCTGACGAGCGGACTCGTGGTCGCGACGAGGTAGCTCGTCGGAACGCCGCTCAGCGTCAGCGCGACCGTGTTCGCCGTACCGGCGACGATCGTGAACGCGACGTTCTGCCCGCTCGAAAGGACGTTGCCCGTGCCGCCGGTCTGGTCGTACGTCGTGATCGTCGCGGTGTAGCTTCCCGGCAAGAGCGCCAGCGAGAGGACGCACTGCGTCGACGCGAGGGTCGACGAGCACCCGGTCGACGTCGGCGTTAGGTTCGCCGTTTGGTTGAGGACCGTCGGCCCGCTCGTCGTGACGGTGATGCTCTGCGTCGACGGCGAAATGTACGCGGGACGCCGCGTCGCGCTGCTCGCCGTCTTCGGAATCGCAATCGTGAAGCGCGCCTGTCCGGTCAAGGCTGACGATGGACCTGGTGCGGCCGGCGAAAACGCGCTCTGTGCTCCCCCGCCGCACGCCACGAGCAAAACCGTCGCGGCGAGTACATGCACGCGCGCGCTCATGGCGTGTATTGTTCCCTGGCCGTACCGGCACGCTCCTGCGACGTTCATCGTATGGCACGTGCTTGCCCGGCGGCCAGCCGGACCGGGCCGCTACACGAGGTGGAAGACGCGGAAGAAGAGCAGCGTCGTGCCGAGCGCGAGCAGCGTGCCGGCGACGACCTGCAGCAGCGTGTGCGCGCGCAGGTAGACGCGCGACCAGCCGACGAGCGGGATCAGCGCGTAGAAGGGAACCGGCTTCTCGCCGAACAGCACGGTCAGCGCGACGAGCGGGGCCGTGATCCCGAGCGCGTGGGTCGAGATCTTCCAGTAGCGCGTGATCCACTGGACGACCAGCGCGCTCGCCGCGTAGCCGGCCATCGACGCGGTCATAATGGCAGGTGCATGGATCAGCCACAGATCGAGCGCGCCGAGCGCGTAGAAGACGACGAACGCGATGAAGACGCGCTCGCGCTCGGTCCGGATCGACATGTCGAGATCGGAGATGCGATCGGTTGCGTACAAATAGAAGATGAAGAGCATCGGCGCGATCGACGTGAAGAACACGCTGTTGAACGCCAGCACCCAGAAGTCGGCGGTGCCGCTCGACCGCACGTCGGCCAGGATCACGAACAGGACGAGCGAGGTCAGGAAGGGATTGCAGACGGTCGACAGGATGCGCGCGGCGTCGGTCCAGACGCGCTTGCGAACGCGCAGCGAAGTCGGCTGTGGAGAGGGCGCCTGCACGGGGACGGGCCTTCGGGCCGGCTCGGCGAAGACCCCTGGATGATCCTTGACCGCATCGCGACCCCGGCCGACGTCAAGCGGCTCTCCCGGCCCGAGCTCGACCAGCTCGCCGCCGAGATTCGCCAGACGCTGATCGAGGTCTGCGCGGAGAACGGCGGTCATTTGGCGCCGAACCTGGGCGTCGTCGAGCTGACCCTCGCACTGCACCGCGTGCTCGAGCTGCCGCGCGACGCCGTCGTGTGGGACGTCAGCCACCAGAGCTACGTGCACAAGCTGCTGACCGGCCGCGCGTCGCGCTTCCACACGCTGCGCCAGGGCGGCGGGATCAGCGGCTTCGCGATGCGCAGCGAGTCGGAGTACGACGCCTTCGGCGCCGGCCACGCCTCGACGTCGATCTCGGCGGCGCTCGGGATGGCGACCGCGCGCGACCTCGACGGCCGGCGCGAAACGATCGTCAGCGTGATCGGCGACGGCGCGCTGACCGGTGGGCTGGCCTACGAGGCGATCAACAACGCCGGTCTGCTCAAGACGAACTTCATCGTGATCCTCAACGACAACGAGATGTCGATCGCGCCGAACGTCGGCTCGATCGCCTCCTACCTCGGAATGCTGCGCTCGAAGCCGCTGTTCACGCGCGGCCGCGAGATTCTCAAGGGCGTCCTCGACCACGTTCCGCTCGGCGAGACGGCGCGCAAGGCGCTCTCGACCGCCGAGATCGCGGGGATGCGGTTCACGCTGAGCGAGCACAAGGCGCCGGTTGTGTTCGAAGAGATGGGCTTCCGCTACGTCGGGCCGATCGACGGGCACGACCTCGACACGCTGACCGACGTCATTTCGAACGCGCGCAAGATCCAAGGTCCCGTGCTGCTGCACGTCAAGACGGTCAAAGGTAAGGGCTACGACATCGCCGAGGGCGACAGCCGCACGTTCCACGGCGTCGGCCCGGGCGTGTACCATCCCGACGAAGGGAAGCTGGAGAAGAAGCCCGCGCGGCCGACCTTCGCGCAGGCGTTCGCCGACGCGCTGATCGCCGCCGCCGAGCGCGACCGGCGCGTCGTCGGGATCACCGCCGCGATGCCCGACGGCACCGGGCTCGCGAAGTTCGCCAAGCGGTTTCCGCAGCGCTATTTCGACGTCGGGATCGCCGAGGCGCACGCGGTGTGCTTCGCCGCCGGCGCGTCGACGCGCGGCACGAAGCCGGTCTGCGCGATCTACTCGACGTTCCTGCAGCGCGCGTACGACCAGGTCGTCCACGACGTCGCGATCCAGGGGCTGCCGGTCGTCTTCGCGATCGACCGCGCGGGGTTCGTCGGCGACGACGGGCCGACGCACATGGGGCTGTACGACCTCGCGTACCTGCGCACGCTTCCCGGCATCACGATCATGGCGCCGCGTAACGAGGCCGAGGTCGCGCCGATGCTCGACCTCGCGCTCGCGCTCGACGCGCCGGCGGCGATTCGCTACCCGCGCGGCTCGACCAGCGGCAAGCACGACGAGCCGCTCGCGCCGCTCGCGGTCGGCCGTGCCGAAGTGCTGCGCCGCGGCAGCGACGTCGCGATCCTCGCGCTCGGCAACACCGTCGACGCCGCGCTCGATGCCTACGGCCTGCTCGAGGCCGACGGCTTCCGCCCGACCGTCGTGAACGCGCGCTTTGTCGCGCCGCTCGACGAGACGCTGCTGCTCGAGCTCGCCGAGACGCACCGGCGCTTCATCACGTTGGAGGAGCACAGCCTCGCCGGCGGGTTCGGTTCGGCGGTCGTCGAGTTCGTCAACGATCACGGCCTGGCGGTCGCGGTCGAGCGGCTCGGGGTCCCGAACGTCCTCGTCCAGCACGCCAAGCCGGAGGCGCAGCGCGCGCAGTTCGGGCTCTCCGCGGAGAACGTCGCGGCGCGTGTCCGGGCCCTGACCCCGGCCACCACCGCCTAATTCGACAGGAGGTTTCCCCGGCCGCCGCCAAGCCCCGGCGGTTCTTTTCACCCCGCCTCGGATGGGTACCGACGGTACCCGCCGCCTACGGAGCCCCCTATGTTATCCGCGCTGCTCGCTGCCGCATCGGCCGCGCCGGCGGCCGCGACGGCCGCGGCCGCCGCCAAGCCCACCTCGATCCCGATCACGCTGCCGGCGAACCTGTTCGACACGACGCCGCACTCGCCGCTCGCGACGCACGCGCCGTGGCTCACACATACCTTCGCCGGGCTGTTCGTCGTGCTGGGGGTCATGCTGGTCGCGCTGCTCGCGCTGCAGACGACGAAGCAGGAGGGGTTGAGCGGAACGATCGGCGGACGCGTCGAGTCGTCGACGCGTAGGCTCGGACTCGACGCGCAGATCGCGCGCCTCACGCAGGGTGTCGCGATCGCGTTCGCGTTCGTCGGACTCCTGGTAAGCTTGTCCGGGATTTAGTCCTTGGCGCTGCTCGAGGTCCACGACCTCAAGACGACGTTCAAGACCGAAGACGGCACGGTCTCCGCCGTCAACGGGCTCTCTTTCGCCGTCGAACCGGGCTCGACGCTCGGGATCGTCGGCGAGTCCGGCTCCGGCAAGTCGGTCACCTCGCTCTCGATCATGCGGCTGATCGCGCAGAATGGCCGCATCGAGCGCGGAAAAATTCTCTTCAAGGGCCAGAACCTGCTCGAGAAGACCGAAGCCGAGATGCGGCGGATCCGCGGCCGCGACATCGCGATGATCTTCCAGGACCCGATGACCTCGCTCAACCCGGTCTTGACGGTCGGCGAGCAGATCGCCGAGGCGACGCGGCTCCACCTCGGGCTGAGCAAGAAAGACGCGCTCGACAAAGCGGTCGACATGCTCAAGCTCGTGCGCATCCCGATGGCCGAGAAGCGGTTGCGCGACTACCCGCACCAGTTCTCCGGCGGGATGCGCCAGCGCGTGATGATCGCGATGGCGCTCTCGTGCGACCCGGCGGTCCTGATCGCCGACGAGCCGACCACCGCGCTCGACGTGACGATTCAGGCGCAGATCATCGAGCTGATGAACGAGATGCAGGAACGGCTCGGCTCCGCGATCATCCTCATCACGCACGACCTGGGCGTCGTCGCGGAGACCTGCGAGAACGTGCTCGTGATGTACGGCGGGAACATGGTCGAGTACGGCACCGCGCGCGAGATCTTCGAGACGCCGAAGATGCCGTACACGATGGGTCTGTTGGAGTCGCTGCCGCGGCTCGACCAGGCCGGCTCGCGGCTCGTCCCGATCGAAGGCCAGCCGCCGAACCTGCTGCACATGCCGCCCGGCTGCGCGTTCGCGCCGCGCTGCCGCTACCGGATGCCGATCTGCGATCAGCCGGTCTCGCTCTACGATTTCGGCGGCGGGCACGTTGCGCGGTGCTACCTCTACGACGTGCGTGCCGAGGGGCAGAAGACGATCGAGGCCGAGAACCGGCCGACCGTCGCCGACGCCGCGGTCGCGAAGACGCCGCAGGAGCTGGCGAAGTGACGGC
Organism: Vulcanimicrobiota bacterium; assembly: GCA_019233415.1. Lineage (GTDB taxonomy): Bacteria > Vulcanimicrobiota > Vulcanimicrobiia > Vulcanimicrobiales > Vulcanimicrobiaceae > Vulcanimicrobium. The sequence goes on along the minus strand of JAFAMK010000389.1, from coordinate 4,728 downwards.
GGCCGACCCGCGCGCGCACGGCGCCGCGACCGCCGCCAAGGACGACCTCGTCGTCGTCCGCGACCTCTACAAATACTTTCCGGTCACCGCCGGCATCTTGTCGCGCCACGTCGCCGACGTGCGTGCGGTCGACGGGATCGACTTCGAGATTCGGCGCGGCGAGACGCTCGGGCTCGTCGGCGAGTCCGGGTCGGGGAAGACGACCGCCGGCCGCGTGATCCTGCGCCTGACCGACGCGACGAAGGGCAGCGTGCGGTTCGAGGGGCGCGAGCTGGTCGGGCTGACGCGCACGGCGCTGCGGCCGCTGCGCAAAGAGATGCAGATCATCTTCCAGGACCCGTACGCGAGCCTCAACCCGCGCATGACGGTCGGGACGATCATCCGCGAGCCGCTCGAGATCCACGACATCGCACACGGCAAGGCCGCCGACGCGCGCGTTCAGGAGCTGCTGCGGCTGGTCGGGCTGCAGCCGTACCACGCGAACCGGTACCCGCACGAGTTCTCCGGCGGCCAGCGCCAGCGCATCGGGGTCGCGCGCGCGCTCGCGGTCGACCCGAAGTTCATCGTCGCCGACGAACCGGTCTCCGCGCTCGACGTCTCGATCCAGGCGCAGGTCATCAACCTGCTCCAGGACCTGCAGCAGAAACTCGGGCTGACGTACCTCTTCATCGCGCACGACCTGTCGGTCGTCCGCCACATCTCGAACCGCGTCGCGGTGATGTACGTCGGCAAGATCATCGAGATCGCCGACCGCGACCGGCTCTACGACAACCCGCTCCACCCGTACACGCAGGCGCTGCTCTCGGCGATCCCGATCCCCGATCCCGACGTCGAGCGCCGCCGCAAGCGCATCATCCTCAAGGGCGACATTCCCTCGCCGATGAACCCGCCGCCGGGCTGCCGCTTTCACACGCGCTGTCCGGTCGCGTTCGACCGCTGCAAGGTCGAAGTGCCGGCGTTCAACGAGTACGAGCCGGGACACCGTGCGGCGTGTCACTGGGTCGAAGAGCACGGCGGCAACGCACCCGACCTCCTGAAGGCGAACGCGTAAAACGAACGAGGAGCGGTCCGAAGACCGCTCCTCTGTTGGTGTTAGGCCGCCGCCTTCTTGCGGCGACCACCGGCCTTCTTGCGTCCGCCGGCGGCCTTCTTGCGACCACCGGTTTTCTTCGCGGCCTTCTTGCGCCCGCCGGCGGCTTTCTTCCGTCCGCCCGCGGCCTTCTTGCGACCGGCGGTCTTCTTGCGCCCGCCGGCAGCCTTCTTGCGACCGGCGGTCTTCTTGCGTCCGCCGGCGGCTTTCTTGCGACCGCCCGCGGCCTTCTTGCGTCCGCCCGCGGCTTTCTTGCGACCACCCGCGGCCTTCTTGCGACCACCGGCGGCTTTCTTGCGACCATTCGTGGCCTTCTTGCGGCCAGCGGTCTTCTTCCGGCCTGCGCCCTTGCGGCGTCCGCCGCGACGCGTTGGCGTCGTTTCGGCCGACGATTCGTCCGTCATTTCGCCGCCGTAGCTGCTATCCGAGTCCATTCAACCTCCTCGTCCGCGCGGACGGAGTTGTCGTAACGGTGATGCATCGACGCGCGTCGACACACGTTAGTCGCAGAATACACACAATTCGCGTTTCGCGCAACTCTGTGACCCAAGCGGAGGTTTACCACGCGCGCCGCGCGCGGGCGCGCGAGGACGGCCGGCGGGTTTTTGGAGCGGCTTGACGTCCGGGTTTATACTGTGGCCCGGAAGCTCGTCCCGAGCGAGCCGCACCCTCTGGAGACCGTTGTGGCGAAGCCGCTGATCATCGTCGAGTCGCCGACGAAAGCCAAAACCATCAAGAAATTCTTGCCCGCGCGGTACGTCGTGAAGGCCTCGGTCGGGCACGTCCGCGACCTCCCCAAGTCGACGCTGGGGGTCGACGTCACGAACGGGTTCTCGCCGCGCTACCTCACGATCAAGGGGAAGGGCGACATCATCAAAGAGCTCAAGGCGGCGGCGAAATCGGCGTCCGACGTCTACCTCGCGACCGACCCTGATCGCGAGGGCGAGGCGATCGCGTGGCACCTGGCCGAGCTGCTGAAGCTTCCGGACCCCAAGCGCATCGAGCTGCACGAGATCACCAAGGACGCGGCGCTGGCGGCGCTCAAGGACCCGCACCCGATCGACATGCCGCGCGTCAACGCGCAGCAGGCGCGGCGCATCCTCGACCGTCTGGTCGGCTACAAGATCAGCCCGCTGCTGTGGGCGAAGGTGCGGGGCGGGCTCTCGGCCGGGCGCGTGCAGTCGGTCGCGGTGCGGCTGATCGTCGACCGCGAACGCGAGATTCGCGCCTTCATTCCCCGCGAATACTGGACGATCACGGCGCAGCTCGCGTCGGATGGCTCGGCCATCGTGTTCCCGGCGGACCTGCACCAGATCGACGGCGAGAAGGCCGAGATCACGAACGCCGAGCAGGCGAACGCGATCATGAAGGCGCTCGAGGGCGCGCCGTTCAGCGTCGCCTCGGTCAAGACGCGCGAGACGCGCCGCAACGCCGCCGCGCCGTTCACGACCTCGACGCTCCAGCAGGAGGCGTCGCGCAAGCTGAAGTTCCGCGTCCGCAAGACGATGCAGATCGCCCAGGCGCTGTACGAAGGCGTCGACTTGGGCGGCAGCGAGGGGACGCAGGGGCTCATCACCTATATGCGCACCGACTCGACCCGCATCGCGGACTCCGCGCGCGACGCGGCGCGCGACTACGTCGTGGGACGTTTCGGTGAGGACCACTACGGCGGCGGCCGCACGTTCAAGATCAAGGAAGGCGCGCAGGACGCGCACGAGGCGATTCGGCCGACGTCGGTCTTCCGCACGCCGGAGTCGCTGGCGGGAATCCTCAAGCGGGACGAGCTGCGGCTGTACCAGCTGATCTGGGAGCGCTTCGTCGCCTCGCAGATGGCGCCGGCGGTCTTCGACCAGACGACGGTCGACATCAAGGCCACCGATCGCTTCACGTTCCGCGCGACCGGGAGCGTGCTCAAGTTCGCCGGTTACACCGCGGTCTACGAGGAAGGGACCGACGATGCGCCGCCGGCCGACGGGGCGCCGTCGCAGGCGAAGGGCGCGAAGGCGCGCCCGATCCTGCCGAAGCTGAACGAGGGCGAGCAGCTCGACGTCAAGTCGATCGATCCCAAGCAGCACTTCACGGAGCCGCCGCCGCGCTTCACCGAAGCGACGCTGGTCCGCGCGCTGGAAGAGAACGGGATCGGCCGGCCGTCGACGTACAGCGCGATCGTCGAGACGATCCAGGCACGCGGCTACGTCGAGCAGCTCGAACGCCGCTTCCACCCGACCGAGATCGGCGAGTCGGTCAACGACCTGCTCGCCGAGCACTTCCCGGACATCGTCGACCTGAAGTTCACCGCCTCGATGGAGTCGCGGCTCGACGAGCTGGCGGAACAGGGCGGCGACTGGGACGCGACCGCGAAGGTGCTCGCCGCGTTCTACACCGACTTCGAGAAAGAGCTGGCAGAGGCGGAACGCAAGCTCCCCAAGTTCGAGCAGCGCGACGAGCCGACCGACGAGGTCTGCGTCACCTGCGGGCGGCCGATGGTCATCAAGACCGGGCGCTTCGGGCGCTTCATGTCGTGCACGGGCTATCCCGAGTGCAAGACGACGAAGCCGATCCTGAAAGACACCGGCGTGAAGTGTCCCAAGGACGGCGGGATGATCGCCGAGCGCAAGTCGCGCAAGGGCCGCACGTTCTACGGCTGCGCGAACTACCCGGCCTGCGACTTCGTTTCGTGGGACCGCGTCGCACCCGAGCCGTGCGCGGTCTGCGGCGACTACGTCGTCGAGAAGCCGAAGCGCGGCGGTACGGTAACGTACGTCTGCCACACCGACAAGACGCACGCGACCGGCCTCGGCAAGCCGGAGGACGCCGACGAGGTCGATGCGGAGGCCGAACTCGAAACGGTTTGACGTGGCCGACGTCACGGTGATCGGCGGCGGGCTGGCGGGGAGCGAGGCGGCGTGGCAGGCCGCGCGCCACGGCGCCAGCGTCGTGCTCTACGAGATGCGCCCGCACAAGCGCGGTCCGGCGCACCAGACCGGCACGCTCGCGGAGCTCGTCTGCTCGAACTCGCTGCGCGGCGCCGCGCTCGAGAACGCGGTCGGGCTGCTGAAGGAGGAGCTGGCGCGGCTCGACTCGCTGATCGTCACGTCGGCGCGGGCGACCGCGGTTCCGGCCGGCGGCGCGCTCGCGGTCGACCGCGAGCGCTTCGGCGCGCTCGTCGAGTCGCGCCTCGCGTCGCTGCCGAACGTCGAGATTCGCCGCGACGAAGTGACCGCGATTCCTTCGGAAGGCGCGGTCGTCATTGCGTGCGGTCCGCTGCCGTCCGATCCGCTGGCGGAGGCGATCGACGATCTGGTCGGCGGGCGGCTGCACTACTACGACGCGGCCGCGCCGATCGTCGCGCTGGACTCGCTCGACCTCGACGCGATGTACCGCAAGTCGCGCTACGACAAGGGCGACGGCGAGGACTACCTCAACATCCCGCTCGACCGCGAGACCTACCGGCAGTTCGTCGAGGACTTGCGCACGCTCCCCAAGCACGAGCCGCACGGGTTCGAGGCCGACGCGGCGACCGGTGACGTCCCGTACTTCGAGGGCTGTCTGCCGATCGAGGAGATGGCCGCGCGCGGCGAGGACGTGCTGCGCTTCGGCCCGCTCAAGCCGGTCGGGCTGCGCGATCCGCGCACCGG
>JAFAMK010000411.1 GCA_019233415.1 Vulcanimicrobiota bacterium | reverse complement strand
TCCACAAAATCGGGGTGCGGATTCTGTGGACGAGGCGTGGAAGACGTGCATCGATGGGCCGCCGGATCGTGGTCGGAGTCTCGGGCGCGAGCGGGAGCGTCTACGCAGTCGCGGCGCTGCGAGCATTGCGCGCGGCCACGGATGTCGAGACGCACGTCGTCCTCTCGCGGCAGGCGCGCCAGACGATCGAGCTGGAGACCGACCTGTCGGCGAGTGAAGTCGAGGCGCTCGCCGACGTCGTCCACCACGACGGTGACCTCGCGGCGTCGATCTCGTCCGGCTCGTTCGCCACCGACGGCATGTTGGTGATCCCGTGCTCGGTGAAGACCGCCGCGTCGATCGCGCACAGCCTCAACGCGAACCTGCTGACGCGCGCCGCCGACGTGTGCCTGAAGGAGAAGCGCAAGCTGGTGCTGGTCGTGCGCGAGACGCCGCTGCACCTCGGCCACCTGCGCACGCTCACGCAGCTCGCGGAGCTTGGCGCCATGATCCTGCCGCCGGTCCCCGGCTGGTACGCGCGGCCGAAGACGGTCGACGACATCGTCGCGCACACGGTGGGCAAAGCACTCGACCAGTTCGGCATCGACGCGAAGCTGTTCACGCGCTGGACGGGCGCCTGAGCGCCGCGCGCGTCAGCGCGAGACGATCGTGAACGACGCCGCGACGGGGCGTTCGCTCTTGTCGTTGACGGGCTCGGCGACGATCGTGTAGGTGACGGCCGGATGCGGCGCGCGGACGAAGGCACGGATTTGCGCGCGGCCTTTTTCGACCGTCACGATCAAGGTCTCGCCGTGGCGCTCCAGGGATTTCGGTTCGGCGTCCGCATCGACCGGCGGAAAGACGCAGCCGGGCGTCGTGCAACGGAATCTGACGAGCCGCGTGCCGTGATCGGCGGAGCCGCCCTCGACGCGCACGACCAGTGGCTGCGGAAACTCGGTGAGATATGCCTTGCTGCCCGCAGCCGCGTACGCATGGGCCTGCTGATTGTCGCCGGAAACGACCACGGCGCGCACCACGACGGGGATCGGCGGGTGCGCGGTGTGCAGCACTAGGCGACCGCGATCGTCCCGTGCGCCGGGCCTTCGGCGGCCGGGCGCCACTCCACCCGCGGCGGGATCAGGCGCAGGTCGACGCGTTCGCGGTGCTCGTGCGCGAGCGTGATGAGGCCGGCGATCGTTTCGTCCGAGAGCGGCGTCGGTTCGAGGCCCAGCGAGCGCAGATTGGTGTTCACGCAGTTGTAGTAGTGCGACTCGCGCTCGACGCGCGGGTTGGCGACGTGCGTGATCTCGCACGGCAGGCCCAGCGACTGTGCGACGTGCCGCACGCGCTCCGCCAACTGTTCGACGGCGAACATCTCGGTGAACTGGTTGAAGACGCGGTACTCGCCCTCCTGCGCCGGGTGTTCGAGCGCGATCTCGACGCAGCGCACCGTGTCGCGGATGTCGAGGAACGAGCGCGTCTGGCCGCCGCGCCCGTACACGGTCAGCGGGTGGCCGAGCGCGGCCTGCACGCAGAAGCGGTTGATGACGGTCCCGAAGATGTGGTCGTAGTCGTACCGGTTGGCGAGCGCCGGCGAGAGCGCGGTCTGCTCGGTGTGCGTGCCGTAGACGACGCCCTGGTTCAGGTCGGTCGCGCGCAGCCCCCAGACGCGGCAGGCGAAGAAGATCTGGTCGCTGTCGCTGACCTTCGTGAGGTGGTAGAACGAACCGGGCTGCTTCGGAAACGGAAGCCGGTCGCTGCGCCCGTTGTGCTCGATCGTGATGAAGCCTTCCTCGACGTCGATGTTCGGCGTCCCGTACTCGCCCATCGTGCCGAGTTTGACCAAGTGCGCGTGCGGCGCGTGTTCCTGCAGCGCCCACAGGACGTTCATGTTCCCGACCGTGTTGTTCAGGTGCGTGCGCACCGCGTGCTCGCGGTCGATCATCGAGAACGGCGCGCTGCGCTGCTGCCCGAAGTGCACGACGGCGTCCGGCGCGGCGGTGCGCACCGCGCGGCAGAGCGCGTCGTAGTCGGTGACGTCGGTCTCGTCCATGCGGATGGTCCGGCCGGTGACGCGCGTCCACTCGTCGATGCGGCGGCGCAGCGACGCGATCGGCACGAGCGAATCGAGTCCGTGCTCGCGGTCCCAGGCGCGGCGCACCAGGTTGTCGGCGATCGTGACGTCGTGCCCGCGGCTCGACAGGTAGAGCGAGGTCGCCCATCCGCAGTAGCCGTCGCCGCCGATCACCAGGACCTTCATGGAATGGTCGCTCCTTCGAAAACGTGCAAGAGTCGCTCGACGTGCGTATCGAGCCGGTAGGCTTCCGCGCGCGCCCGCGCGGCTGAAGAAAACGTGGACCACGTCGTCTCGTCGAGGATCGCGCGAATCGCGCCGGCGAGCGCGGCCTCGTCGCCGCGCCGCACGGCGATCCCGGCGCCGGCGATCCAGTCCTCGATTCCGCCGACGCTGTACGCGACGGCGGGACGCCCGCGCGCCTGCGCCTCGATGCCGACCAGGCCGAACGGCTCGGGCCAGAGCGACGGCACGGCGACCGCGTCGGCGGCGTCGATCTCCGCGCGCAGCGTTCCCGCGTCGAGGTGGCCGCGCCACGCGACGTCGATGCCGTCGCGCTCGGCCTGCGCGCGCGCGTCGTGTTCTTCGCCATCGCCGGTGCCGGCGACGACGAGTGCCGGGCGTTCGCTGCGGGTCAGCCGCGCGAGCGCGCCGAGCAGCGAGCGCAGCCCTTTGCGCGGCGTCAGGCGCGAGGCGAACAGCAGCGTGCGCGCGCGCGGCCGCGGCGCGGGCGCCGGCGCGAACGCGGCGTCGGGAAGCGGCGGCGGCGTGATCGCGATCCGCGCGGGATCGATCCCGTTCGCGATGCAGGTCGCGCGCATGTGCTCGCTCGACACGAGCACGCCGTCGGCGCGCGCGATGCGGTCGCGCACGGCCTCACGCGCGCGAATGCGGCGATAGGTCGACGGGCGCGGTCCGAAGACGCAGCCGCGCACGACCGCGGCGCCGCGGCACGCGGCACCCATCGGTGAGGTGCACGGCGCTTCGAACTGCGGGTAGACGCGGTCACCGGTCGGGCAGAACGCGCGGTGGTCGTGGATGCGCACGAGCCAGCGCGGCGCGTGCGCGCGCACCGCGTCGAGGACCGCGACGTCGAAGACGCTCGCGGTGACGACGACGTCGGCGGGATTGCGCGCCAACTCGTCGGCGACGGCGCGCGCCGCAGCCGGCGCGGGCAGTTCGTCTTCCGCGCCCCAGGCGATCGCGCGCGCGTCGACGCCGAAGCGCGCGCCGCCGGTGATCTCGCGCGCCAGCAAACGCACCGCTGCCGGCCCGGATGCGAGGGCCGGCAGGACGGTCTCCCAGTAGCGCTCCGCGCCCCCCGCGTCTCCGACGCGATCGCAAAGCACCGTCATGGTGCGCACGAAGCCGGAGTACCCGTGCGCGCTGAGAATCTGCTGGGGAGCGGCCGCTCCCCAGCAGAATCTCAGCCTCGCTTAATAAAGACCAAGACCTTTGACGTCGCGATGTTGTCCGTGCCGACAACCCCGTCGGCGGTGTGAAGCGAGAGCGCGGCGCCGGGTCCGCTTGCGATCAGGACCGCGCGTTCGATCGCGTCGGCGCCGAACAAGTCGGGCTGATCGCGCAGCTCGCGCGCGAGGTCGACCAGCGCGACCGGCGTGGTCCCGATCACCAAGACGCGCGCGCCGGCGAACGCGACGACGACGCGCGGCGCCTCCGCGATCTCGCCGTTGAACGAGGGGATCGTCCCGGGCGGCGCGATCACGTAGCGGCCGACCGCGGTCGCACCGTCGAAGGGCAACGCGGCGGTCCCCGGTTCGCCGGTCAGCGCGGCGGCGACGAGCGCGTCGGCGGGCGCCGCGTCGGCGATCCGTACCGTGAACGTGTCGCTCGCGAGGTTCGCGACCGTGGCGCAGACGCGTGCGCCGAGCACCGGCCCGGTGAACGCGACGACGCTCGCGCGCCCGATTCCGCCGAGGTTCGCGGCCCGCGCGTCGCACGGCGCCGGCGTGCTCTGCGCGAGTGCGGGGCTGGTGGGCAGAAGGGCGAGCGCGAGGACGGCAGCGGTGGCGAAACGCATCGTCCTGTGCAACGCAGCGGCGCCGTGCGGCGTTACGCCCGCTCGCCGAAGCGCGCGTTCGCGCGGGCGACGTCGTCGACGCGGTCGACGTTCAGCGCGATTTGCGGCCGCGTGCAGCGGATCGCGCCGACCCGCGCGCCGCCGAGCAGCCGCGATGCGCGCGCTTCCGCGTCGGCGATCGCGAGCCGGCCCAGCGCGAAGCGCGCGAGCACGTCCCAGCCGAGCAGCGAGGCCAGCCGCAGCGGCGACTTGCGCGCGCGGCCGAGCGCGTCCAGAACCGTCGCGAGCGGCGGCAGGACGCGCGGGCGCAGCGCGACGACGCCCCCGCCGCAGAACATCCCCTCGCGCATCCGTGCCCAGGTGTGCGGAAACTCGCGGTACGCCGCATCGTGATAGCGACGTTCGAGGCACGCGTACGCGACGTCGAGGCTGCGCGGCAGCAGCCCGTCGACGAACTCGTCGACCGCCGGCGCGTCGAGCGCCGGCAGGTCGGACGCGGCGACGATCACCAGCGCGTCTTCGGTGAAGCCTTGCAGTCCCGAGCGCAGGCTTTCGATCATCCGCGCGCCGTCGCCGCGCACCTCGCTCGCGCCGGCAAGTGCGGGATGCGCGGCCGCCGACGGCGGCGCGACCGCGACGATGCGGTCGATGCGCGACGACGCGCGCAGTCCGGCGATCGTGCGCTGCACGAGCGGGACGCCGCCGACGCGCACGAACGCCTTGTTCGGCGCGCCCGGTTCGAGCGCCGCGACCGCATCCGGCGGACCGCCGGCGAGGACGATCGCGTCTAGCGCCACGTCGCGCTCGTCGCGAACGGCACCACCTCGACGCGCGTTGCGCCGGGCGCGCGCAGCCGCGCGGCGAGCGCGCGCGCGTCGTCCTCGCGCGCAAACAGCGCGAAGCACGCGCCGCCCGAGCCGGAGAGCATCGCGCGCCCCGGTGCGCCGGCCTCGTCGAGTGCGCGCAGCGTCGCGTCGACGGCGGGATATGCACCGCGCACGATCGATTCGAAGTCGTTCGTCATCGCCGCGAGCACGGCGTCGTAGTCGGCACGCTGCAACGCCTCGCCGCAGCGCAGCGTTGCCGACGTATTCCGCGGCCGCGTTGGTGGCGGCTGGGTTGCACGCGAGCCGGCAAGCGCGGCGTACGCCGGCCCTGTCGCGACGTGGACGTTCGGCATCGCCAGCACGAGCCACCACGGCGGCGCCGCGCCGAGCGCGGTGACGCGCTCGCCCGTCCCTTCGACCAGCGCGGGTCCGTCGGCCAAGAAGAACGGAACGTCCGAGCCGAGGGCGCGCGCGTCCGCGACCCAGTCGCGCGCCGGCAGCGGGCCGAACGCGCCGTCCATCGCGGCGCGCAGCACGGCCGCCGCGTCGCTCGACCCGCCGCCGAGCCCCGCACCGACGGGGACATGCTTGCGCAGCGTCACTGCGACGGGCCGCTCGGCGAGCCCGATGCGGGCGAACGCGCGGGTGACCAGGTTGTCATCGGTCAGGGCCGGCGGGTCGCACGCGAACGCGAAGCGTGCGGCCGGTTCGAACGCAAGCTCGTCGGCGAGCGCGACCGGGACCATGACGCTGCGCAGGGCGTGATAGCCGTCGTCGCGGCGCGCGAGGATCTCCAGCGTCAGGTTGATCTTCGCGCAGGCCAGCACGCCGAGCCGTTCGAGGAGGCCGCGGCGAACGCCCCCGGGTAGTGGACCGTGCCGTGGCATCGACCTTCGACGCGCAGCGCAACGAGTTCAGCGCCTACGTCCTCCACGAGGAGCACACCCCGTTCGGGCAGACGCTCGGGAACTTCAAGACCTTCGCCACCTCGACGCCGAAGGGCGGGATTCGCGGGCTCTGGGACGCCGACACCGATCAGATCATCTTCGGCGCGCACCAGATCGCGTACCGCGCGGGCGACGACGAGACGCTGTTCCCGCACCAGATCACGCGCGAGTTCACCTTCCTGCCGTACGCGCAGGTCGCGGAGTTCGGGATCGCGCGCGACCTCCACGTCACCGAGACGTTCTACGTGCCGCACGGGCCGCGGCACGACCGCGTCGTCTCCTTCGTCGTCGACGTCACGGTCCACAACGCCGCGGCGACGCCGACCACCGTGCGCGTCTTTCCGTGGGCGCTGCTGATCGGCCAGCGCTTCTACGGCGAGCCGGAGAAGCAGGTGCGCGCGAGCGCCGGCGAGCGGTTCATCCGCTCCTACGGCGAGGAGTCGGGCTGGGTTCGCTGGTGGGGCGCGAACCGCACGCCGCAGGCGGTCGTCGTCGGCCTGCGCGAGCAGACGTTGCTGCAAGGGATGATGCAAGGGACGCTGCGCGAGGGCGCGCACCTCGGCGAGGTCACGCCGCAGCTCGCCGAGTTCGCGTCGAGCCGCATCTTCGGCGCGTTCGAGCACCGCATCGACGTCGCGCCGGGCGGGCGCGAGTCGCTGCGGCTCGCCGTCGTCTTCCACAAGGACGGCGACGAGCACTCGAAGCCCGTCCTCGAACAGCTGCTGCACGATCCCGACGCGCTTCCCGCGACCGAGCGCTACTACGCCGAACAGCTCGCCGACGCGCGGCTGCTCACGCCCTCGCCGCTGGTCAACCGCGGCGTCGTGTGGGCGAAAGTCAACATGCTGCGCGTCATCAAGGAGTACCCGCAGGGCTGGGGCTCGACCAACTCACCGCCGTCCGACATTCTCGTCTCGCGCGACACGTCGTGGTTCGTCCACGGCTACGACTACTTCATGCCGCGCTTCTCGCGCGATGCGATCGAATTGTTCAACCGCTTCGTCGAAGCGAGCGGTCAGGTCGTCGAGTACGTGCGCGGCGTCAGCGGCTTCTCGACGTTCTACGACCTGAACGTCAACGACGACACGCCGCTGCACATCATCGCGGTTCTCCACCACTACAACGCGACGCTCGACGACGCGTGGCTGCGCGGCGTCTTCCCGCTGGTGAAGAAGATCGCCGATTACATGCTCACGCAGCGCGACGCGCACGGCCTGTTGTTCTGCAAAGCCGCGGGCGACGACATGTTCGGCATCACGTCGTGGCGGAACATCATCCCGCTCTACAAGCTCGACGGTGCGGTGACCGAGATCAACGCCGAGGCGTACTTCGCGCTCGAAGCGACGGCGCGCCTCGCCGCGATCGTCGACGACCGCGCCGCGTGGGAGAAGTACTCGCACGAGGCGACGGCGCTGCGCGAGGCGATGATCGCGAAGCTGTTCAACGCGGACACGTCGGCGTTCGTGCTGAACTACGACCGCGACGGCAACTACCAAGACAACTTCACCGCCGACGAGGTCTTCCCCGTGCTGTTCGAAGTCGCCGAGCCGGCCGTGCGGACGGCGATCCTGCGGCGGCTGATGGAGCCCGACTTCACCACGCCCGTCGGATTGCGTACGATCTCGACCGCCGACTCGTGGTACTTCCCCTCGCACGGCTTCGGGCTGCTGGGCGGAATCTGGCCCGACCTGACGCTCTGGTTCGCGGTCGCGCTGGCGCGCAACGGCGCGCCGGCCGAGGCGGCGCACTGGCTCGAAGCGATCTACGAGACGATGGAGGCCGGCGCGACGCGCAATACGGTCCCGGGCCAGTTCGGCGAGTGGTTCGACGGCGGCTCGCTGACGAACCGCGGGATGTACCTCTCGCCGTGGACCGGCGCGAAGTACCTGTGGGCCGTCGCCGAGACCGTCTGCGGGCTCGACGGCTACCGCACCAGCGGCCGCCCGCACATCGCGCCGCTGCTCCCGGCCGGCTGGAGCTGGACCGCCGCGGTTCGCGTCCACTGGGGCGGGCGACGGCACAGCTACGTGATCGACGCCGAGCGCAAGCGGATCGTCGGCGACATGGACTTCGCCTCGGCCGACGAGCCGTACACGGTCCTCTACGCCGGCCGCGACGTCTCCGACGAGGTCCGCACCTCGCCGGTCGAGGTCGGCGCGGTCGCCTTCGAGGACGCCGCCGGTGCAGTCTTGATGTTCCTGTGCAACGATCGCGAACGCGCCCGCGAGGTGACCGTCGAGTTCCGCGGCGAGATGCTGCGCCGCCGTGTCGACGCGGGCCGGATGCTGGAGGTGCGGCTCGGCGCGCCGGTCCTGGCCGACGCCATGCCGACCCACGAGGTCGCCCGAGAGGCCGCCGCCCCCGTCTGACGAAGTCCGCCCGCCCGTGCCGCCCGTCCGTCGCCCGGGGCTCTCGGTGCTGCTCGTCGCGGGCGCCCTGGTGCTCCTCGTCTCCATCCTGATCGGCCAGAAGCTGGGCGACCGGGTCCTGCTCCAGACCGAGCAGCGGGTCCCGATCGCGGCCTCGGGGATCACGCCGGTTCCCGAGGCCAACCCGACCGACCAAGCCGACTTGAAGAACTGGAAGCGGCTGCAAGTCGTCGCGGTCGCGACCGACCCTGGTTTCCCCGACCCGCGAGTGACCGCGCCGCCGACCCCAACCCCACGAACGGCACCCCCGCGCCCGAAGCGCACGCCGACCCCGCCGCCGCAGACGCCGAGCGGGATCTACACCTCGCCGCCGCTCCCGATCCCGCTCGTCTCGCACGACCCGAACGAGGTCGAGACCGAGTCCCCCTCGCCGACGCCGGAGCCGACGCCCTAGCGTTCGCATTGTCCGCATTGAACCAGGCGAGTTCGAGCAGGACAATGAGACGCACAATGAACGGACACGCGACCGGGACGGAGACCGTCAAGCGCGGCCTCGCCCACATGCTCAAGGGCGGCGTCATCATGGACGTCGTGACGCCCGAGCAGGCGAAGATCGCCGAGGAGGCCGGCGCGGTCGCGGTGATGGCGCTCGAACGCATCCCGGCCGACATTCGCGCCGCGGGCGGCGTCGCGCGGATGAGCCATCCCGCGCTGATCGAGCGGATCATGGGCGCCGTGACGATCCCGGTCATGGCAAAAGTTCGGATCGGGCACATCGGTGAGGCGCGGCAGCTCCAGTCGCTGGGCGTCGACTACATCGACGAGTCCGAAGTCCTCACGCCGGCCGACGACCTCTACCACCTCGACAAGCACGGCTACACGGTGCCGTTCGTCTGCGGCGCGCGCGACCTCGGCGAGGCGCTGCGCCGGATCGCCGAGGGCGCCGCGATGATCCGCAGCAAGGGCGAAGCCGGCTCCGGGAACATCGTCGAGGCGGTCCGCCACATGCGCGCGATCCGCGACGGGATCGCGCAGCTCGTGTCGATGCCGCGCGAAGAATTGGTTGCGCGGGCGCGCGACCTCGGCGCGCCGCTCGAGCTCGTCCGCGAGGTCGCGGCGCACAAGGCTCTCCCGGTCGTCCTGTTCTGCGCCGGCGGCGTCTCGACGCCGGCCGACGCCGCGCTGATGATGGAGCTCGGCGCCGAAGGGATTTTCGTCGGCAGCGGGATCTTCAAGTCGACCGACCCGGCCGCGTTCGCGCGGGCGATCGTCGACGCGACGACGCACTGGCAGGACCCCGACGTCGTGCTGAAGGCACACAAGGCGATCCCGGAAGAGGCCAAGGCGATGGACGGCCTGGACATCCGCAAGCTCCCCGAGCACGAGCTGCTCGCGACCCGCGGCACTTAGCGTGGCCGCGCCCACGGTGGGCGTGCTGGCGCTCCAAGGTGACGTCGTCGAGCACGTTCGAGCGCTCGAACGGTCTGGGGCGCGCGCCGTCGAGGTCCGCACGCCCGAAGAGTTGGCGTCGGTCGACGCGCTGGTCGTCCCCGGCGGCGAGTCGACGACGGTGATCCGGCTGCTCGACCGGTTCGGGCTGACCGAGCCGATCCGCGCGCGGGTACGTGGCGGGATGCCGTTCTGGGGCACCTGCATGGGGATGATCGTCGCCGCGCACGACGTCGCCGGCCTCGACCAGCCGACGCTGGACCTGCTCGACGTGACCGTCCGCCGCAACGCGTTCGGCCGGCAAGTCGACTCGGCCGAGGTCCCGCTCCCGATCCCGGCGCTCGGCACCGAGCCGTTCCCGGCGGTTTTCATCCGCGCGCCGTGGATCGAGCGGACCGGCCCGTCGGTCGAGACGCTCGCCGAGCGCGACGGTCACGGCGTGATGGTCCGCGCCGGGAACGTGCTGGGGACCTCGTTCCACCCCGAGCTGACGCACGACGACCGCGTGCACGGCTATTTCCTCGGGATGATCCCCGCGACGAGGTGAACCGGCGCCGACGAGGCGAATCCTTCGGCATGCCGCTCACACCCGGCGCCGGTGCCCAAAGGCAAAGGCCAGCCGAATGGAACGACTCTCGGAGTCCGTTCCGGAGCGCCGTCTTGTCGTCCCCTTCGAGAAGCGAGGCCCACTGCGTGCCTCGCTTCTCGCGTTTCCCGGCCGATCATGACCCCGACCCGCTCCGTACACGGGAGAGATCGTGAACGACGTCCTCGTCTTGAACTTCACCTACGAAGCGCTGAACATCACCAGCTTTCAGCGCGCGGTGAAGCTGCTGTTCTCGGGCAAAGCCGAGATCGTCCACCGCCGCGACGACATCATCAAGTCGACGTCGTACGAGATGCGGCTGCCGTCGATCATTCGGATGCTCTACTACATCAAGCGCCCGATGCAGAAGGTCGCGCTGACGAAGAAGAACGTGCTGCTGCGCGACGACTACACGTGCATGTACTGCGGGATCAAGGGCGAGCGGATGATGACGGTCGACCACGTCTTGCCGCGCAGCAAAGGCGGCCCGTCGACCTGGGAAAACCTCGTGTGCGCGTGCATGCGGTGCAACAACCGCAAGAACAACCGCACCCCCGAGCACGCCAACATGAAGCTGAAGCGCAAGCCGAAGGCGCCCAAGTACATCCCCTGGATCCGGGTCAAGCGCAACACGCTCCCCGGCGAGTGGCACCAGTTCTTGTTCCTGTACAACGTCTCGATCGAGGAGCGCATCGAGGCCTAACCCGCCGACAATAGAAGAGCATGGAAGCGTACGTCACCGTGACCGACGCCGCCGGGCGGGTCTTGTTCCGCCGTCCGGCGACCGCGCAGGAGATCGCGGAGGCGCTGCGCGCCGCGGACGACGCCGAGCGCAACGCGCGCGCCGCGCTGGCGCGGATCGCCGAGGAGCGCGGACTGCTTCAGACGGCACCCGAGGACCGCGCCGCCTCGTGATCCGGCGGATCGAGCGCGGCCCGACCGCGCCGCTGCGCAAGCTCGGGGTGGAGCGGCGCAACCAGCGGCTGGAACCGGTCGTCGAGGACCGCGACGCGCCCGAGCTGGCGCTGCGGTACTCGAACGGGTTCGTGACGGTCGAGATCACTCACGACGCGCTCGACGCCTACGCCGAGGTGAACGGCGACGTCCCGCTGCCGGTCTACGTCGACCCGGACAACGGCGACCGGCGGACCTACGACGGGAAGCGGCGCGTGCGCGTGATCTACGACCGCGAGGCCCGGCTGCGCGAGGTCACCACGCGCGGCCGCGACGGCCTGTACGTGCGGCTGACGGTCCTACCCGACGCGCCGCGGCCGCAGGCCGGCCGCTATGAGGCACTTCGCGACGTCGCCGATGAGGAAGGGGACGACGCCGAGCGCGACCGCCTTGGCGGCGTCGAGATGGAGGACGAACGCGAGCCACGCGGGGCCGGTGACGAAGACGACCGCGGTCCCGAGCAGCACGGCGACGAAACGTCGCGCATAGCCCTCGCCGAACCCGCGTTCGTAGAGTAGCCCGACGAGCCACGCCGCGACCGGGAACCCGATCAGATAGCCACCCGTGGGGCCGACGAAATGAACGAGTCCGCCGGCGAAGCCTTGCAGCACCGGGAGCCCGAGCGCGGCCTCGCCGAGGTACGCGAGGACGGCGAGCGTCCCGAGGTTGCGCCCGAGCAGCGCGACGATGACCGGGATCGCGAGCGTCTGCAGGGTGACGGGGACGGGCCAGGCCGGAACGGCGATCTGCGCCGAGATGGCGAGCAGCGCGGAGCCGGCGACGACGAGCGCGGCGCGGCGAGCGAAGAGACGCGCGGGGGAGAGGGAGCGGGCGGTGGCGGCCATCGCGAGGCCGGTTCCGGTTACGATTTCGCGTCCCCTCCGCCGGGGGAATCGACGAGCGCGTTCGAGCGCGCTATACTGCGACGCGTTGTGACGAACCGGGAGCCTTCGACGACCGCGCTCGACCAGACGCGCGCGCCCTACTTCCAGGTCCTGCTCGACTACGTCGACGCGGGCGTGATCCCGTTCCACACGCCCGGCCACAAGCAGGGGATCGGGATGGAGCGCGCCTTCCGCGACTTCGTCGGCGACAACGTCCTGGCGATCGACCTGACCCAGATTCGCGGCCTGGACGACCTGCTACAGCCCGAAGAGGCGCTGGTCGAGGCGCAGGACCTCGCCGCCGCGTGCTACGGCGCGGACCAGTCGTTCTTCCTGATCAACGGGTCGACCAGCGGCAACCAGTGCATGATGATGACCGCGCTCAACCCGGGCGACAAGCTCGCGCTGCCGCGCAACTCGCACAAGAGCGCGATGGGCGGCCTCATCATGTCCGGCGCGACGCCGGTGTGGATGCAGCCGGAAGTCGACGAGGCGCTCCACATGGATCACACGGTCACGCCCGAGACCGTGCGCGCGACGCTGGAGCGCGAGCGCGACGTCCGCGCGGTGTACCTCGTGTCGCCGACGTACTACGGCGTCGCCGCCGACCTCGAGGCGATCGCGCGGATCGCGCACGAGTTCGACGTGCCGCTGCTGGTCGACGAGGCCTGGGGTCCGCACTTCC
>JAFAMK010000368.1 GCA_019233415.1 Vulcanimicrobiota bacterium | reverse complement strand
ACATCGTCGACGGGAGCGTCCCGCCGAGTACCTCGGAGGAGAAGAGCGTCGCCATGGGCGTCGGTTCGCCGGCTCCGCGCCGTAGCACCTACGGGGGATGGTCAGAGCAATGCCCTTCGACAAGCTCAGGATGACGGGAGCAGGGCCGCGAGGGCCTCGGATAGATCGGGGTGACGGAAGGTGTAGCCGGTTGCCAGCGTGCGTTCGGGGAGAACGCGCTGGCCTTCGGTGAGGACGTATGCGCCCTCGCCGAGCAGCAGGCCGGCGGCGACGGGCGGGACGGGGAAGACCGCCGGGCGGTGCAGCGCATGGGCGAGCGCGCGGGTGAAGTCGCGGTTGGTGACCGGGTTCGGCGCGGTCGCGTTCAGGACGCCGTCGACGTGGTCGAGCGCGTGCAGGTAGACGCCGGCTATGTCGTCGGCGTGAACCCACGAGTACCACTGCGCGCCGCTCGCCACGACGCCGCCGAGGCCGAGCCGGAACACCGGCAGCAGCCGCCCGAGAACGCCGCCGTCGGCGCCGAGCACGAGGCCGGTCCGGACCTTCGCGACGCGCATCCCGAGCGCCGCGGCGCGGTCGGCCTCGGCTTCCCACGCGACGCAGAGCCGCGCGAGATAGTCGTCACCCGGCGGGCTCGTCTCGGTGAACGTCGCGGTGCGGTTCGTTCCGTAGTAGCCGACCGCCGAGGCGCTGACGTAGACCGCCGGGCGCGGCTCAACGCGTGTCAGCGCGTCCAGGTAGGCGCGGGCCGCGTCGACCCGCGAGGTCCACATCGTGCGCTTCGCGGCGGCCGTCCAGCGGACGGCGACCGGCGCGCCGGTGAGGTTGACGACCGCATCGCTTCCGGCGCTCGTCGCGGCGGCGTGGTCGGGGTCGCGCAGGCTGGCCGCGACCGGCTCGTCACCGCGTGCGCGGAGCGCCGCGGCGAGATGCCGGCCGATGAACCCGCTCCCTCCGAGCAGTGTCACACGCATCGCCGGTATCTTCCCCGGCGCGCGGTTCTACTTCGCGAGCGCGTCGCGCAGGACGGGCCGCAGGGCGGTCGCCCAGATGTCGTAGCCGGCGGCTGAGGGGTGCAGCTTGTCCGGCATCAGCGCCGGCGGGATCGTGCCGTCGGCGTCGAGGTATTGCGCGCCGAAGTCGAGCCAGCGCACGTGCGTGCCGTCGGCGAGCTTGACGATCTGCGCGTTGACGGCGGCGACCTTCACGCGCGCCGCGTCGCCGGGGTTTCCGCGCGGCAACAGCGCGAGCAGGATGACGACCGCTTGCGGCTGCTTCGCACGGATCGTTGCGACGATCGCCGCGACGCCGCGCGCGACGTCGTCCGCGCTCGCCGACGCGAGGTTGTTCGTCCCGATCATCAGCACGATCGCACGCGCCCGGGCGCCGTCCAGCTCGCCGTGCTGCACGCGCCAGAGCAGCATCTGCGTGCGGTCCCCGGAGATGCCGAAGTCGACGACGTCGCCGAACGGCGCGATCTCGCGGTTCCACGCATCGGCGCCGCGCGTCGCGAACAAATCGGTGATCGAATCGCCCAGGAACAGCACGTCGAACTGCTTCGCCGCCTGCGCGCGCGCGACGAAGCCGTCGTGCCGGGCGAGCCACGCGTCGGCCGGGCGGGGCGCGGCGATCCACGGCGGTACCGCGATCGGCGTCGCGAGCGGCGTGGGCGCCGGCGTGGCCTGGACGACGATCGCCGGCGGAGCGGCAGCGATCATCCGGGCGCTGCCGGCACGCCGTTGAGCGCGGCGGTCGCGCGGTCGAGCGACGCCCGCGTGTCGTCCAGCGCGGCGGCGAACGCGGTCGCGTCGCTCGTCGCGTAGGCCTTCGCGAGCTGCGGGAAGGACAGGCTCGCGTAGCCGTCCGCGCCGTAGGCGAGCCCGTCGATCGTCTGCGCGACCATGAGCGCGCGTTCGGTTCCGGGGCCGGCGCCGTAGACGAGCCCGTCGTCGGTACGGCGTGCGGCGGCGGCGAAGCGGTCGATCGCGCCGCGCAGCGCGCTCAGGTCGAGGGTGCGCCCGTCGCGCTGCGCGCGCTCCTGCAGCTGTACGAAGCCCGACTGCAGCACGGGCACGTACGCCGCGAAGCTGTACGGCACGGCGTCCGCATCGGCGAGCCGCATCGCGACGATCCCGAACAGCTGCGCCGCGGTGCGGTGCAGCACGAGTCCGGGATCGCTGAACGTGCTCGCGTACAGCACGGTGTCGTAGCCCGAATGATACGGGCCGAACGGTCCGTTGAAGCCGATTTCGGCGACCGGCGTGCCGAACCCGAACAGGAACGCTTCGTGATCGCTGCCGCCGCCGACCGTGCGGACGTCGATGCCGTGCGGCTGCGCGCTCCAGCGGTCGTGCAGCGTCGACACGTCGCGCGCCGGATCGCTGACGGCGCGGGTCGCGTCGACGATCGCCGGCGCGAGCGCGCCGACGGCGGCGGTTCCGAACGTCGGGCCGGTGACGTTCTCGTCGGCGTTGACGTACGCGACGCAGCCGCGCCGCAGCTCCGCGGCGTGCGCAAGCGCGTACGCGGACGAACCGCGCAGGCCGATCTCTTCGCCGTCCCAGAGCGCGACGACGATCGTGCGGCGCGGGCGCCAGCCGCTGCGCGCCAAATAGCCGAGGCCGCGCGCGGTTTCGAGCAGCGTGCTCGTTCCGGCGCCGTTGTCGCCGACGCCGTAGACCCACGCGTCGCGGTGTGCGCCGACGACGACGCTCTCGGTCGGCAGCGTCCCGTGCAGGACGCCGACCGTGTTCCACAGCGTCGCCGTGCGGTGGTTCATGATGACCTGCAGGTGGACGACCGCGGGGCCCTTTCCGACCGGGTAGGGCGCGTCGAGCGCGCCGGCCCAGCCGGCCGGTCCGGCTGCGCCGTGGAGCGCGCGCAGCAGGATGCGCGCGTTGTCGGCGCTGGTCGGCAGGACGGGGATGTGGATGCCGGGGCCGAGCGAACCGCGCTGGACCGACTGCGTCGGCCGCCACGGGCCGGCCGGGATCGTCGCGCCGCGCGCGTAGCCGTCGTCGGCCGGGTCGTTATAGAAGACGACGCCGGCCGCGCCCGCGTCCTGCGCGTTGTGCGCGAGCTGGCCGCGGTACGCCGCGCCGTAGCGGATGAGAACGACCGCGCCGCGCACGTCGACGCGCGCGCCGCGCAGCGCCGCGAAGTCGCCGGGGAGGCCGCGGTTCGCGTAGACGAGCGGCGCGTTCAGGTTCCCGTCGCCGGAGCCGGCGTTGAACGGCAGGCCGACCGCCGGGTCGAGCGTCGCCGGGTCGCGCGGGTCGCCGCTTTCGCGCAGATCGAGGCCGATCCCCGGCGTCCCGTGCGCTTTGTGGAAGCCGTCGCGCGGCCGGTAGACTTGCCCGTCCGCGTACAGCTCGAGGACGAGCTTGTACGGGGTCTGGACCTCGGTCTGGAACGGCTCGATCCGCGCGTCGAAGCCGTACTCGGCGAGCCGGTCGCGCGCGTACTCGGCAATCGCGCGGTCGGCGCGGGTCCCGTCGTAGTGCGGCCGCGCGCCGAGGGTGTCCAGGTGGTCGAGCGCGCCCTGGGCGCTGGGCAGGTCGAGGAAGAGCCCCTCGTTCACGCGCTCGCGCGCGGCCGAGAGCGGCCCGAACCCGAGCATCGGCCCGGCCGGCGGCCCCGCCGCCAGCAGCAGCGACGCCGCGAGAACGAGCCCCACCGGCCTGACCATCTGCACCGTCACCCTTGGAGTATCGACCTGTCCCCCGCCCTTCGACAGGCTCAGGGTGACGGGGCTGGGGCGGTTAGCCGAGCGCGCTGAGCAGCGCGGCGCTCTCGTCGTCGAGGCGCTGCTCGAACACCTTCGGGTGCGTCAGGTAGAAAACGCACATCGCCTCGACCAGGAAGCGGTGGTGCGCGGCGCCGGCGAGCCCGCGCACACGCGCGAGGGTCGTCGCGACGAGCCGGCGCAGCCGCGCGACGGCCTCCGCGCTCGACGCGTAGCAGGCGACGAAGTTCAGCTCGCCGTGCTCGCGGTCTTCGGCCTGGTCGATGAAGTAGTCGAGCAGGATGTGGATCGCCGAGACGCCGGGGAAGTAGGCGGCGAACGTCGCCTCGATCTCGCCGGGTGCGAGCCGCTCGCGCGAGGCGAGCGCGAGCAGCGCGAACACCGGCAGCGACGAGCCGCACGCGGCCGCGAACTCCCACCATGCGAGGCCCGGAAAGCGCTCGCGGTTGCGCACGTACCATGCGTCGCAGGCGCGCTCGCGCGCGCCGGGCGGACCGTGCTTGAGCACCTGCAGCTCGGCGTAGAAGCGCGCGACCTCGGCCAGTTCTTCGCGCACCGCGGGGTAGTTGGGAAACGTGTGCAGCTCGGCGCGCGCCGAATCGACGAGCGAGCGCAGGTAGCCGCCGTCGTCACCGTGCGGGCCGTCGCGGTAGTAGTCGCCGGGCGTGCGGCGGTCGTCGAGCGCGTCGATCAACGCTTCGTGCAGCGAGGCGAACGCGCGCTGCGACACGCCGGGAAGCCGGTCACAGAGGTTGTCGAGATAGTCGTAGATCGTCTCGAGCGCCGCAACGGCTGCGACATAGCGGCGCGCGGACTCGCCGCGCATGAACGTCGCGAGGATGCAGCCGCCGTGGACGTGATACGCCTTGCCGTCGATCGACGCGAGCGCCTGTTCGCGCAGCGCCGGGTCGGGGATGCACGCCGCGCGCGTGCGTATCGTCGCCAGCTCGCGGCCGGCGCGCGGGATCACGCGCACGACGAAGCGCGCGGTGGCGAACCACCCGCGCGGGCCGAGCGCGGCGAAGCGGCGCAGCCGGCTCGGGCGGCTGAAGACGACGCGCAGCGTCGCGCGCACGTCGTGCCACAGCGCGTCGGGGACGGCAAGCAGGTTCGGGAGCTTAGATGCCACCGACGAACCGTCCGGGCGCGAGCGTGCCGTGGGGATCGAACGCGGCCTTGAGCGCGCGCATCGTCGCGAGCGTCGCGGGCGGCTCGCCCCACGCGTCGGCCTGCACCGCCGTGCCGGCCGCGAGCAGCGTCGCGTGACCCAGCACGTCGCGTACGGCGAGCTCGACCGGCGCTTCGTCGCGGGCGCGCACGCGCACGACGACGTCGCCGGTGCGCAGGTCGGCGATCGTCTCCGCACCGCGGACCGCGCCGCGCACGCGCTGCGCGCGCGACGCCGCATCCGCTGGCCGGCCGCGCGCGATGAACGTCAGCGACCGTTCGCCGTCGAGCGCGACGTACGCATCGAGCAGGTCTTGAAATGCGCGCGTGGCGTCGTCACCGTCGAGCAGCCACGTCTCGGCGACGCCGGCTGCACCGAGCGCCGAGCGCAGCTCGCGCGTGGCGCGCTCGACGAGCGCGTCGGAGCCTTCGAGCAGTGCGACGAGCCGCGGCCGTTCGCCGCCCGGCGCCTCGCGAAAGCCGTCGAGCGCGAGCAGCGCGACCGGTTCGAGCGCGAGCCCGCTCGCGTGCGCGACCGTGCGCTCGCGCAAATCGTCGTCGAACGGCGCGACCGCGAGCCGGCGCGCCGGCGGCGCGGGCAGCACCTTGAAGTTCGCGCGCACCAGCGTGCCGAGCGTGCCGTGCGAGCCGACGTAGAGCTTGCCCATGTCGTAGCCCGTCACGTTCTTCACGACCATCCCGCCGCTCGACGCGAGGCTACCGTCGGCGAGCGCGACCGTCGCGCCGATCAGCAGGTCGCGCGGTCGGCCGTACGCCGCGCGGCGCGGCCCGGCCCAGCCGGCGGCGAGCGTTCCGCCAACCGTCGCCCGCGCCGCGCGCGGCGCGTCGAGCGGAACGAACTGCCGGTTGCGCGCGAGCACGTCGTCGAGCGCGGCAACGGTCATCCCCGCACCGGCGCCGAGCGTGAGGTCGTGTGGATCGTACGCGTGCACCGCATCGAGCCGCCGCACATCGAGTGCGACGTCGTAGCGCGCCGGCGCGTTCGCGGCGCGCTGCAGCGTCCCGCCGCCATGCACGACGATCGCCTCGCCCGCATCCGCCGCCGCACGCAGCGCTGCCGCGACTTCCTGCGCGTCGGCCGGCTCGACGACGCGCGCCGGCTGCAGCGCGCCGAGCGCGTAGGTGTCGATCGCGATCACGCGCTCGCGGCCGTGCGCACGCCGCCGCGCGCGCCGACCTCGCCGCAGAGCGCGCCGGTCGGGAAGATCTTGTCGGGGTTGAACGCGCGCGCCGGATCGAGCACCGCGCGTACTTTCGCCATCGCGGCGAGGTCGTCGGCGGTGAAGACGAGCGAGAGCGTCTCTTTCTTCTCGTAGCCGATCCCGTGCTCGCCGCTGATCGTGCCGCCCATCGCGATGCAGGTGCGCAGAATCTCCGTCCCCGCGTCGACGACCGCCTG
>JAFAMK010000124.1 GCA_019233415.1 Vulcanimicrobiota bacterium | reverse complement strand
GAGCTTGAAGACCTTCGCGCCGCGGAAGTCTTCTTCGAAGCGCAGGATCATGCGGTAGTCGCTGCCGCGCCACGAGTAGATCGACTGGTCGTCGTCGCCGACGACCGTGATGTTCCCGTGCTCCTTCGCGAGCGTCGCGACGAGGCGGTACTGCGCGTAGTTGACATCCTGGTACTCGTCGACCAGGATGTACTTGAACTTCGTCTGGTAGCGCGTGCGCGCGTCTTCGTCGTCGTCGAGCAGCTTGATCGCGTTCGCGATCAGGTCGTCGAAGTCGAGCCCGTTCGACTCGGCGAGACGCCGGTCGTACTCGCGGTACACGTTGGCGTAGCGCTCGCCCGCGAACGACGGGTTCTTCGACTCGTACTGGTCGGGCGACCAGAGGTTGTTCTTCGCCTTCGAAATCTCGGCGAGCGCGGCGCCCGGCGCGATCTGGCGCTCGTCGTAGTCGAGGTCGGCGATGACGTCGCGGACGATCGCGCGCTGGTCGGCATCGTCCATGATCGCGAAGTTCGGCGCGATCCCGATCTTGCGGCCGTCGCGGCGCAGCATCCGCACGCACATGCTGTGGAACGTGCCGACCCACAGGTCGCGCGCCGGTGCGCCGACCATCCGCTCGAGGCGGGACTTCATCTCGCCCGCCGCCTTGTTCGTGAACGTGACCGCGAGGATCCGATCGGGGAAAACCTGCTTCTTTTCGAGCAGGTAGGCGATCCGATGGGTCAGGACTCGCGTCTTCCCGGAGCCCGCACCCGCGAAGATCAGCACGGGCCCATCGGTATGCTCGACGGCCGCGCGCTGGACGTCATTGAGGAGTTCGGTCTGCGCCAGCATCACGCGTTGTTTCGCCATCCGGCCAACTTCTGCCTAGCGCGACGAAAAGAGGCATCGGGCGGGCCCGCGAAGCGAGCGTCGTGCTGACGCGCGCGCAGGAGCAGACGCTCGCAACCGTCGTCGCGGGATTCGCGCCGGCCGACGCCGACATCGACGCCGCCGCGGCGCTGGTTTCGGCCGCCGTCGCCCGTCTGCCGCGCCACAAGCAGCAGCCGCTCGCGTTCGTGCTGACGTTGCTGGGAAGCCCGCTCGGCGGGCTTCTGCTCGCCGGCCGAGCGCGAGGCGTCGCCCGCCTCGACGCCGACGGACGCGAGCGCGCGCTGCGCCGGCTCGGCACGCTGCGCCCACTCCGGCCTGCGTTCGACGCGTTCTCCCGCTTGGCGCTGTTCGCAGCCTACGCGGCCGCCGACGCCAACGGGAAGAGCGCGGTGTGGGATCGGCTGGGGTATCCTGGACCGCGCCACGACGCTCCGGCATCGGAGCCGCTGGCGGTCGAGACGGCGGCTGCCGGGCGGCTGTCGGCGGACGCGGTGGTCGTCGGCTCGGGAGCCGGCGGCGGGGTCGCGGCCGCGCTGCTGGCGCAGGCCGGCTTGCGCGTGGTGATCCTCGAGGCTGGGCCACCGTTCGAGGCCGTCGCGGCGCGCCAGCGCGAGGCGGAGGCGTTCGCGGAACTGTATCTGGAAGCCGGGTTGTGCGCGACCGACGACCTGACGATCTCGGTGCTCGCCGGCGCGTGCGTCGGCGGCGGCACGACCGTGAACTGGTCGACGTCGCTGCGGCTTCCGCCGGCGCTCGCGGCAAGCTGGAGCGCGGCGCTCGGCCGACCGGCGTTCGCGGCGGAACTCGCCGACGCGTACGACGCCGTCGAAACGCGGCTCGGCGTGACGCTCGCGCGCGGCCACAACCGCAACAACGGCGTGATCGCCGCCGGCTGCGCCGCGCTCGGCTGGAACGTGCGCGCGCTCCCGCGCAACGCCGACTGCGAAGGCGACCAGTGCGGCTACTGCGGCTTCGGCTGCGCCTACGACCGCAAGCGCGGCACGGCCCGCACGTACTTGTGCGACGCAGCCGAACACGGCGCCCGGCTGATCGCAAACGCGCCGGTCGAACGCGTGCTGATCGAAAACGGCGCGGCGACCGGCGTCGTCGCGCGCGTGTCGGACGGTCGCGAACTCGTCGTCGACGCGCCGCTGGTCGTCGTTGCGGCGGGCACGCTGCGCACGCCGGGGATTCTCGCGCGCAGCGGCGTGCGCTCGCCGCACCTCGGCCGGCACCTGCACCTGCATCCGACGAGCGCGATCGCCGCGGAGTTCGCCGAGCCGATCGAGTCCTGGCACGGCGCAATGCAAAGCGCGATCTGCGACCGCTTCAGCGACCTGCGTGCCGGTTTCGGTGCGGCAATCGAGGCGGCGCCCGCACATCCCGGCCTGATGGCGCTCGCCTCACCGTGGGCCGGCCGTGACGCGCACGCCCAGCAACTCTCGCGCGCACGGAATCTCGCCACGCTGATCTCCCTGACACGTGACCGCGGCGAAGGCAGCATCTCGCTCGACGAGCGCGCGGCGATCCGCTATGCCATCGCCCCCGACGACGCGCAGCACCTCGCGGAAGGGCTCGCCGGCGCGACGCGGATCGCGTTCGCCGCCGGCGCGCTGCGCGTCCAGACGCTGCACGCCGACGGCCTCGCACTCGACCGCGCCGACGCAACGCCCGCCGGCCTCGACGCGTTCGCCGCGGAACTGCGCACGCGGGCGCGCGCTCGGCACCATCCACAGCTCTTCTCCGCGCACCAGATGGGCACGGCGCGCATGGCGGCGAGCGCGGCCGACGGCGTGGTCGACCCGGACGGCCGCGTCTACGGCGTCGTGGGACTGCTCGTCGCCGACGCGTCGGTCTTTCCGAATGCCTCGGGCGTCAATCCGATGCTGACGATCATGGC
>JAFAMK010000083.1 GCA_019233415.1 Vulcanimicrobiota bacterium | reverse complement strand
CCGTCGGCTCCTTGTCGTAGAACGCGCGCAGCACGAACCGGTCGAGCACGACGGCGAACGCGGCGACGGCGATCGGTGCGGCGACGAACGCCCAACCGACGCCGACGTGCTGCGCGATCACGAGGCCCACGTACGCGCCGATCGCGTAGAAGGCGCCGTGCGCGAAATTCACGAGCCGCAGCGTGCCGAAGATGATCGTCAGCCCGACCGCGATCGCGACATAGATCAGACCGAGGACCAGACCGCCCAACAGGGCTTGCAATATCGCTTCCACGTGAACCCTCGAACCGGAAGAACGGAAACGGGCCGGCGCGCGCGAGGGCGCCGGCCCGCGATGCGGTCGACGGAGGTGCGGCTACGCGACTTCCATCTTGCACGAGAGGCTGGAGACCGGCGCCATCACCGTCGGGCCGTCGTGCACTTCGAGCACCTTCGCGTAGTCGAAGCCGCCGGGGCCGCGCTGGCTCTCGGGGATCCCTTCGAGCACGAGGACCGAGTTCACGCCCTGGTGGTCCTCCTTGCGGTACCATTCCTGTTCCTTGGTGAACTGGAACTTCGTGGACTCGAGCACGTCGATGACCTTCTTCGCGTCGGTCGAACCGGCTTTCTCGACCGCCATCTTGTAGATGTAGATGTCGGCGTACGCGGTCTCCGCGCCGTTCGAGGGCGGGAACCCGTACTTGGCCTGGAACGCGTCGACGAACTTCTTCGCGCCGGGATACTTCGAGGCGTGGTACTTCCAGTAGAACGGCGCGGTCGAGACGACGTTGTCGAAGTTATCCTTCGTGCCTTTTGCCATGTACTCGTCGACGAGCGGGACGAGGATCTTCGTCGACTTGGTCAGCCCGAACTGGGCGGCCTGGTTGAGACACGTCACCATGTCGGCGCCGAACTCGGTCAGCACGAGCACGTCCGGCTTCGCCGCTTCCGCCTGCTGGAGCATCGGCGAGAAGTCTTTCGTGCCGGGGAACGGCGTGAGGACGTTCTTGATCGTCTTCGCGCCCTTCGGTTCGACGACGGCGGTGATGTTGTCGTAGACCGAATGGCCCCACGCGTAGTCGGCGGTGATGTGGAACCACTTGCCGGTGCCGTACTTCGCGATCAGCGTCTTCGCCAGCGACTGCGCGCTCATGTACGCGTCGTTGTAGCGGCGGAAGGTGTGCTTGTGGCAGTTCTGGTTGGTGGTCTCGTCGCCGTGCGTGAGGGCGGCCATGAAGATGACGCCCTTCTGCTGGCAGACGCCGGAGACGGCGACCGCGGTGCCGGTCGACGAGCCGCCGGTGACCATGATCGCGTTGTCGCGCTCGATCATGCGCTGCGCGTTCTCGGTCGCGACGCCGGCCTTCGTCTGATCGTCGCCCTCCGACGTCTTGATCTTCATCCCCATGATGCCGCCCTTGGCGTTGATCTCGTCGATCGCCAAGTGGTAGGCGCGCAACTGGTCCGTGCCCTGATCGGCGTACGGACCGGACTGCGGGACGTTCAGTCCGATTACGAGTTCCTTCGTCGGCGCGGCGATGACGTATGGCCCACCGCCGAACGTCAGCGCCGCCGCGCCGGCCGTGCCGGCGACGAAACGACCACGCGAAAGAGATTGCTTCACGGCGGACTCTCCTGGAGTGCGTGCTGGATTGTGGAGGTGCGACTTAGGTCCCCCCGGCGCAACTTCCCTCCGTTTCACAGGATGTTCCATGCAAGAGGCTTGACAGCCGCAGGCCCGGGCGCTATGGTCGCCGCAGGCGGCGCCTGCCGAGGTCGCGTCGAAGCCCGGCGGGTGAATCTCGTGCGTCTCGTACCTGCCGTTTTTGCCGTGTCCTGGCTGCTCGTGGCGTGCTCGCCCGCGGCGCCGCGGCTGCAGTTGCCGATCCGCACCGAGGCGAGCTGCGAGAGCCGGTCGGTCAAGCAGACCGCGATCAACGCGATCGTCGCCTCGGTCGACGACACCATTCGCCCGGGAAGCTATCCGGGCGACGGCGTCCTGCGCAAGGCGATCAAGAACGGCGGCGGGACATTCGCGTTCTGGCGCGACCAGAAGCTGCGCGTCCCCGACACCGCGAAGGCCCTCGGCGTCGAGGGCGATCCGACGCTCGTGCGCGCGGTCATCACCAACGTCGTCCAGACCGACCCCCAGCACCCCGACGAGCCGTTTCGGGCGGTCTGGCTGACGCTCGCGACGCCGAAGGGCGACGTGACGGTGCTCGAACGCGCCTACGACGTGCAGAACGTCTGCATCGAGGGCCGGCGCGAAATTTAGGCGCTAGGCGGTGCGCAGCATCCAGCGCCGCAGGTCCGGCCCGACGAGCTGTTCGACGAGCAGTGCGGCGATCAGCATCCCCGTCTCGATCAGCGTGAACGCCCGCACCGTCGGGATCGCCGGGCGCGCGACGAGCGCGGCAAGGACCAGCAGCCCCACGCCGGTGGCGAAGCGCACCAGCCCCTGAGCGAGCAGGCGCGGCCGGCGCAGCCCGCGCGAAAGGTCGCGCACGAGGGTCAGCGGCGGCCGCGTTCCGACGTCCCAGACGACGAAGGCGAACGCGTCGAGCACGATCGCCAGCGCGAAGTGCAGAGCCGCGGAGAGAATCAGTGCGCCTCGTCGGGCCAGGACGCGAGCTGCCCCAGCGCGGCGCTCTTGAGGACCTTGAGGCCGAGCATCGCGCACTTCATGCGGGTCGGGCTGATCCCGATCCCCACGTTCTCGAGGACCGCGTCCTGCGGCAGCCGCGCGACGTCGTCGAGCTTCATCCCCTTGACCGACTCGGTCAGCATCGACGCCGACGCCTGCGAGATCGCGCAGCCCTTCCCGCTGAACCGGACGTCCTCGACCCGCCCCTCGCTATCGAGGGCCAGCTCCATCTTGATCTGGTCGCCGCACAGCGGGTTCAAATCTTCCGCCGCCGCATCGACGCGCTCCAAATGCCCGAAGTTGCGCGGATTCCGGTAGTGGTCGAGGATATATTCCTTGTAGAAATCGTCCATAGGGGTCTGCGGTCTAACCGAGTCGGAAGACCTGGGCGGCTTTGTCGAGGGCCGCGACGAGGGCGTCGACGTCGTCTTCCGTGTTGTACAAGTAGAACGACGCGCGGGCGGTGGCAGGCCAGCCCATCTTTTCCATCAGCGGCATCGTGCAGTGGTGGCCGGCGCGCACGCAGACCCCCTCGGTGTCGAGGATCGAGGCCAGATCGTGCGCGTGGATGTCGCCGAAGTTGAACGAGATCACGCCGCCCCGCTCCTCGGGCCGGCGCGGGCCGTAGATCGCGAGGCCGCGCGGCTCCAGCTCGCCGAGCTTGCGGAGCGCGTAGGCGGTCAGCCGCATCTCGTG
>JAFAMK010000061.1 GCA_019233415.1 Vulcanimicrobiota bacterium | reverse complement strand
ACCGGCATGTCGATCCCGATCTTGATCGTGTCGCCGCTCGCCGCCGCGCCCCCGGAGGACGCGCCGCCACCCGACGAGGCCGAGGAGTTGGAGCAGGCGGCCAGGGCGGCGGCCAGAGTAGCCGCGCCGACGGCACGCGAGATCGGGGGCAGACGCATACGACGACTCCGGAAGAATGAGGAGCGAATCGGCCCTGAGTACGCCCGGGAGCGCCAACCGCCCTGCGGTCAGGGCCACCGCGGCCCCGCCCTTCGACAAGCTCAGGGTGACGGGATAAACCTGCCCTGTCATCCTGAGCCTGCCCTGTCATCCTGAGCCTGTCGAAGGGCGGCCCTAAACAGGAGCCAGTTCGCGTACGGCGGCGGCGTTGAAGTAGGCGGCGCGCGGGTGGTGGATCACGATCGCGGCCGTCGACTGTTCCGGGGTGATCTGGTAGGCCGAGGTCAGGGATGCGCCGATCGCGCGTTCGACGTCGAGCAGCTTCCAGACGATCTCGTGCTGCGAAAGGTCCGGGCACGCGCCGTAGCCCCACGAGTAGCGTTTGCCGCGCTCGTCTGCGAGGCCTAGCTCGTGGCGGATGCGGCGGTGCAGGCGTTCGGCGAGCGCTTCGGCCGACTGCACGCTGAAGCCGTGCAGGAAGTAGGCCTCGCTGTAGTCGTTGCGCGCCTGCAGCGCATCGGTGCGGCGCGACGGTTCGTCGCCGACGGTCACGACCTGCAGCGCGATCACGTCGCTCGCGCCGCCGTCCTGCGACTCGCGCACGTAGTCGGCGAGGCAGAGGTGCTCGCCGCCGGCCTGGCGTGCGAAGGTGAAGCGCGCGATCTCGCGCGTGCGGTCGTGCGGATCGTAGACGATCACGTCGTCGCCGCTCCCGGCCGCCGGGAAGTAACCGTAGACCGCGCGCGGCGCGAGCAGCGGTTCCCTCTCGGCGAGCCGTTCGTAGCGGCGCAAACGCGGCTCGAACTCCTCCTTGACGAGCTTGTCCCAGTCGGCGCCCTTCGTGCTCGCACCGCCCCACGAGAGCCGGTACAGGCTCTTGAGGTCGAAGCACGGCCACAGCTCGCGCGGGTCGACCTGCTCGAGCGTGCGCGCGCCGAGGAACGGTGGCGTCGGCACGTCGGCAACGCCGACGTCGGCGCGCGCGGTGCGCCCGTTCGCCGACGGCGCGGCGAGCGCGCCGGCATCCTTCTTCCGCAGCGCTTCGGCTTCGCTGCGGACGCGCTGGACGAGCGCGCCACGCGCGACGTCGTCGGTGATCGCGTCGAGCAGTTCCAGCCCCTCGAACGCGTCCTTCGCGTAGAAGACGCCGGGTTCGAAGAAGTGCTCGGGCGCGAACGCCGTGCGCCGCCCGAAGTCGCGGTTGATCGCCGCGCCGCCGATGACGACCGGATATTCCAGCCCGCGCGAAACCTGCTCCTTGACGAGCGTCGGCATCTGCTTCGACGTCGAGACGAGCAGCGCGGAAAGGCCGATCGCGTCGGCGTTCATCTCGACGGCTTTGTCGAGAATCGTGCCGACCGGAACCTGCTTGCCGAGGTCGTGCACGGTGTAGCCGTTGTTCGAGAGGATCGTGCCGACGAGGTTCTTGCCGATGTCGTGCACGTCGCCGAACACGGTCGCGATGACGATCGTCCCCTTCGTGACGCCTTCCTTGCGTTCGAGGAACTGTTCGAGGTGCGCGACGGCCTTCTTCATCACCTCGGCCGACTGCAGCACGAACGGCAGGATCAGCTCGCCGGCGCCGAACTTGTCGCCGACTTCCTTCATTGCCGGGAGCAGGACGTTGTTGAGGACGTCGACCGGATCGCGCGCCGCGAGCGCCTCGTCGATCTTCGCCTCGATCCCGTCCTTGCGGCGCCGCAGGATCGCATTGTGAATGCGCACCTCGACCGGCGCATCCGCGTCGTCGTCGGCCTGCGCGGCGGCGCCGTTCGCAGCCGGGGTCTTGTTCTCGAAGTGCTCGATCACGCGCTGGAGCGCGTCGGGCCGGCGGTTCAGCACGAGGTCGTCGCACAGCTCGCGCTCCACCGCGTCGATCTCGGGGTACGGCGTGATCTCGGCGGCGTTGACGATCGCCATGTCGAGGCCGGCCTCGGTGCAGTGGTGCAGCATCACCGAGTTGAGCACGTGCCGCGCCGCCGGCTTGAGCCCGAACGACACGTTGGAGACGCCGAGCGACGTCAGGACACCCGGCAGCTCGCGCTTGATGAGCCGAATCCCCTCGATCGTCTCGACGGCGGAGTCGATGTACTCCGCATCGCCGGTCGCGAGCGTGAACGTCAAGTCGTCGAAGATCAGCGCGCCGGCGGGGATCCCGTACTCGCCGACGACGATCTCGTGGATGCGCCGCGCGACCTCGAGCTTGCGCGCCGCGGTCTTCGCCATCCCGGTCTCGTCGATCGTCAACGCGACGACCGCCGCACCGGTTTCCTTCACGAGCGGGAGCAGCGAGTCGATCTTCGCCCGCCCGTTTTCGAGGTGCACGGAGTTCACGACGGGGCGGCCGGCATAGATCTTCAGCGCCGCCTCGATCACCTTCGGTTCGGTCGAGTCGATCACGAGCGGCGCTTCGACCGACTGCGCGAGCCGCTTGACGATCGTCGCCATCTGCACGTCTTCGTCGGTGCGCTCGGTCAGCGCGGTGCAGACGTCGAGCAGGTGCGCGCCGCCTTCGACCTGCGCGCGCCCGACGAGCGTGATCTCGTCGTAGTCGTTGGCGAGCAGCAGCCGTTTGATCTTGCGTGAGCCCTGCGCGTTGACGCGCTCGCCGATCAGCAGCACCGTGCCTTCCTGTTCGAGCGCGACCGCGGTCATCGCCGACGCGGCGTACTGCAGCGGCTTCGGCTCGGGAACGCGCGTCTTGTAACCCGACGCTTCGAGCGCATCGATACCGGCGCGAAACGCCGCGATGTGCGCGGGGGTCGTGCCGCAGCAGCCGCCGATCGCGTTGACGCCGAAGTCGCGCACGAACGCGTTCAGTTCGCGCGCCATCTCGTCCGGCGTCTCGGGATAGATCGTCTCGCCCTTCGGCCCCATCCGCGGCAGCCCGGCATTCGGGATCACGCTCACGAAGCTGCGCGAGTTTTCCACGAGGTAGCGGATCGGGTCGCGCATGTGCGACGGCCCGGTCGAGCAGTTGAGCCCGATCACGTCGATCGGAAGCGCGTCGAGCGTCGCACAGACCGCGCTGATGTCGGTGCCGAGCAGCATCCGGCCGGTGACGTCGAGCGTCGCCTGCGCCTGGATCGGCACGCGGCGCGCGCCCTTGGCGAACGCGCGCGTGATCCCCGCAATCGCCGCCTTCATTTCGAGCAAGTCTTGGCTCGTCTCGAGCAGCAGCAGGTCGGCGCCGCCCTCGATCAGCGCCGCCGACTGCTCCTCGTAGAGGTCGGCCAGCTCGTCGAACGTGATCTTCGAGAGCGCGGGATCAGACGACGAGATCAGCATCCCCGTCGGCCCGAGCGAACCGGCCACGAAGCGCGGGCGTTCCGGCGTCGAGAACGCGTCGGCCGCGCGGCGCGCGATCGCCGCCGCCGCGACGTTGACCTCGCGCGTCTTCGCGCCCAGGCCGTACTCGTCGAGCTTCAGCCGCGAGGCGGTGAACGAGTCGGTCTCGACGACGTCGGCACCGGCCGCGAAGTAGTCGCGGTGAATCCGCTCGATCAGCTCGGGCCGGGTCAGCACCAGCGCCTCGTTGCACCCGTGATACGATGGCCCGCCGAAGTCGTCGTCGGTGAGGTGGAGCGCCATCAGCTGCGTCCCCATCGCCCCGTCGAACAGGAGCACGCGTTCGCGCAGGGCCGCGAGATAGTCCGCCATTGGAGCATCCTAGCCGCCAGGCAACCCGAAGCCACGCCGATCCTGTCCACAGAATCGGAGATGGACTCGATTGGACAGCTGACGAGCCGGATCGAAAACCTCGCCGGGCTCGTCCGCGCAGCCCCGCCCTCACCGGCACTCCGCGACGCGTTCGCCGCGCTGCGCCTGGACGAAGTCGTCGCGTCGACCCGCCTGGCCGGCGCCCGGCTCGACCTGACCGAGGTCCGCGCCCTGCTCGACCGCGGCCGGGCCCTGGGCGGCCACCGCTTCGACGACTACCGGCTCGTCCGCGGCTACGCCGACGCGGCCGCGTGGGCGGTCCAGCACGGCACCCGCCGCGGCCCCGTCACGACCGAAGACCTGCGAACGCTGCACCGCCTGACCGTCCGCGGAATCAGCGACGACGCCGGCTCCTGGCGCAC
>JAFAMK010000025.1 GCA_019233415.1 Vulcanimicrobiota bacterium | reverse complement strand
GCCGACGCGCTCGAAACGCTCGAAGCGTGGAAGCTCGCGATCCAGCCGGATTTCGGCCCGTCGGTGATCGTCCTGACCCGCCAGAAAGTGCCGTTCCTGGGCGAGCGCAACGCCGACGTCGCGCGCGGCGCGTACGTGCTGGTCGATGCTGCCCTTCGACACGCTCAGGGTGACGAACCGGACCTCATCCTGATCGCGACCGGTTCCGAAGTGCACCTCGCCGTCGACGCGGCCAAGCTGCTCGCGGCGAAGGGCACGCGCACGCGCGTCGTCTCGATGCCGTCGTGGCGGCTCTTCGACGCGCAGGACGCGGCGTACCGCGAGCGTGTCCTTCCGGCCAGCGTGCGCGCCCGCGTCTCGATCGAGGCCGGGGCGACGATCGGCTGGTCGAAGTACGTCGGCGACCACGGGATCGCGATCGGCCTCGACCACTTCGGCACCTCGGCCCCTGCCGCCGCGATCGCCCAAGAGTACGGCTTCACCCCCGAGCACGTCGCCGACGTCGCAGCCGGCCTGCTTACCAATGTCTAGAGGAAGAAAATCAATGATGACGATGGCGATGGAGCGAGCGCAGAACGATCCCGCGCGTATCACTGTCCTGTTGCGAGCTCGGACCGGGGGCCCCACGCAACGCGTGGGGGGCGCGGAGCCGGGGGCGGAGCGCCGTTAAAATGAGCAATCAGCTCCAGCAGTTAGCAGACGTCGGGCAGAGCGTGTGGCTCGACAACATTCGCCGCAGCATGTTCGTCTCGGGCGAGCTGCAGCGGTTGATCGACCTCGGGCTGCGCGGGATGACGTCGAACCCGACGATCTTCGAGAAGGCGATCGGAAGCGGCTCCGACTACGACGAGCAGCTGCGCACGCTGGTCGACGAATCCGACCCGAACGTGGTGTTCGAGGCGCTAGCGATCCGCGACATCCGCAGCGCGTGCGACCTGTTCCGCCCGGTGTGGGACACGACAAACGGCCTCGACGGCTACGTCTCGCTCGAAGTTCCGCCGGGGCTCGCCAACGACACGCAAGGGACGATCGCCGCCGCGGCGCGCCTGTGGCAGGCGGTCGAGCGCCCGAACGTGATGATCAAAATCCCCGGCACGGCAGCCGGCGTCCCCGCGATCAAGGCGTCGATCGCGGCCGGGATCAACATCAACGTGACGCTGCTGTTCTCGGTCGACCGCTACGAGCAGGCGGCGAACGCGTACATCGAAGGGCTCGAAGAGCGCGCCGCCAAGGGCGAGCCGATCGACCGGATCGCGTCGGTCGCGTCGGTCTTCGTTTCGCGTATCGACAGCGCGGTCGACAAGAAGCTCCAGGCGAAGATCGACGGCGGCGAGCACCTCGAGTACCTGCTCGGCAAGGCCGCGATCGCGGGCACGAAGCTCACCTACCACCGCTTCCTGAAGCTGTTCGGCGACGAACGGTTCGCCGCGCTCAAGGCGAAGGGTGCGCACGTGCAGCGCCCGCTGTGGGCCTCGACCTCGACCAAGAACCCGGCCTACCCCGACCTGATGTACGTCGACAACCTGATCGGGCACGACACGGTCAACACGGTCCCGCCGAACACGCTCGACGCGCTGCTCGACCACGGCGTCGTGCGCGCCGACACGGTCGTCGAAGACCTCGACCGCGCGCGCGCCGTCGTCGAAGCGCTCGGCAAGGCGCAGATCTCGCTCTTCGACGTCACCGAGACGCTCGTCGCCGACGGCGTCACGTCGTTCGCCGACTCGTACAACGCGATGCTGCACGCGATCGAGGCGAAGCTCGAGAAGCTGCGCACCGGCGCCCCACCGCGGGTCCTCGTCGCCGCCGGCGACGCCGCACCGACGGTGCAGGACGCGCTCGACCGCCTCGCGGGGATCGACTTCCTGCGCAAGCTGTGGAAGGACGACCCGTCGCCGTGGTCGACCGAACCGGAGCACGTCGAGATCATCAAGCACG
Organism: Vulcanimicrobiota bacterium; assembly: GCA_019233415.1. Lineage (GTDB taxonomy): Bacteria > Vulcanimicrobiota > Vulcanimicrobiia > Vulcanimicrobiales > Vulcanimicrobiaceae > Vulcanimicrobium. The sequence goes on along the minus strand of JAFAMK010000025.1, from coordinate 368 downwards.
CGCTCGGGTGGGTCGAGATCGCGCAGCAGACGCACGCGCAGAGCGGCGAGCTGCTCGAGTTCGCGCGCGCCTGCGCGAAGCGCTTCGAGCACGTCGTCGTCCTCGGGATGGGCGGCAGTTCGCTCGCGCCGGACATCCTGCGCGCGACGTTCGGCAAGACGCCGGGCTTCCCGGCGCTGCACGTCCTCGACTCGACCGACCCGCAGCAGATCAAGGCGCTCGACGAGCAGGTCGACGTCGCGAAGTCGCTCTTCATCGTCGCCTCGAAGTCGGGGACGACGACCGAGCCCGACGCGTTCTTCCGCTACTTCTACCAGCGCGCGCAGCAGACGGTCGGCGCCGCCAACGCCGCCGACCACTTCGTCGCG
>JAFAMK010000380.1 GCA_019233415.1 Vulcanimicrobiota bacterium | reverse complement strand
TCGCGCACCTCAAGAAGCCGGCCAACGAGGACGCGCTGACGCAAGCCTTCGACAACCTGCTCGGCTTCGCCGACGCCGCCTCGCGCAACGTGCTCGTCATCGAGGACGACGTCACGCAGCTCTCGGCCATGGCGAACCTCATCCAGTCCGGCGAGGTGACGGTCACCGCCGTCTCGACCGGTGCGCAGGCACTCCACGCGCTCGACGAGGCGAAGTTCGACTGCGTCATCGTCGACCTCGGGCTCCCCGACATCGACGGGCTCGCGCTGATCGAGAAGATCAAGGCGCACCCGGCGCACGTCCGCGTCCCGGTCATCGTCTACACCGGGCGCGAGCTGACCGAACAGGAAGACGGCGCGATTCGCCGGCTCTCCGAGTCCGTGATCGTCAAGGACGCGCTCTCGCCGGAGCGCCTGATCGAGGAAACATCATATTTCCTCAACCAGGTCGAAGCACGCTTGCCGGAGGCAAAGCGGCCCATGACACCGACGAACGGGAACGGGACCTCGCTCGAAGGACGCACGATCCTCATCACCGACGACGACACCCGCAACATCTACGCGCTGCGCAGCGCGCTGGAGGACTTCAAGATGCACGTCCTCAGCGCCGAGTCGGGCGCGGAGGCGATCGGCCTGCTCCGCACGCACCCCGAGGTCGACGTCGTGCTGATGGACATCATGATGCCCGAGATGGACGGCTACGAGACGATCCGGCGCATTCGCGCGCGCGACGAGTGGCACGACCTGCCGATCATCGCGCTCACCGCGAAGGCGATGAAGGGTGACCGCGAGCAGTGCCTGGCGGCCGGCGCCTCGGAGTACATCTCGAAGCCGGTCGACATCGACCAGCTCGTCGCCCTGATCCGCGTCTGGCTGAACGTCGCCGCATAAGACCTGTGATCGCGGAACGACCTGCGGTGGGCTCCTCCGGGGAGAGCCCACCGCCTTCACCGGCGGTCACCGACCTCGAGCTGCAGTTTCTGCTCGAGGCGGTGTACCGCGTCTCGGGATTCGACTTTCGCGAGTACGCGCCGGCGACGCTCAAGCGGCGCGTCGCGGAACGCGTGCGCGCCGAAGGCGCGGTGACGATCACCGGTCTGCTCGAACGCGTCCTGCACGAGGCGCCGGCGATGGCGCGCTTCGTCGAGGCGCTGACCCACAACGCGGGCTCGCCGTTCCGCGAGCCGGGCTTCTTCGCGGCGTTCCGCGAGCGCATACTGCCGCGCTTGCGGACCTTCCCGCACGTGCGCATCTGGGTGATCGGCTCGGGTGAGGACGCGTACTCGCTGGCGATCTTGCTGCGCGAGGCGGAGCTATACCACCGCGTGCGCATCTACGCGACCGACGCGAGCGACGCGGCGGTCGAGCGCGGGAAGACCGGAAGCTTCGCCGCCGAGCTGCTCGACGAGTACGCGGGGCGCTACGCCGAGGCCGGCGGGACGAAGCACTTCTCCGACTACGTCGAGCTGCACGACGGGCGCGCAACGTTCCGGCCCGGGCTGCGCGAGCAGATCGTCTTCGCGCAGCACAACCTCGCCTGCGACGGCTCGTTCAACGAGTTCCACCTCGTCGTCGCGCGCAACGTGCTCACCCACTTCAGCCAGAGCCTGTCGTACCGCGCGCACCAGGTGATCTTCGAGTCGCTGATTCGCCTGGGGTACCTCGGGCTGTCCGCGAAAGAGACGCTGCGCGTCGCCCCGCACGCGCGCGCGTACGAAGCGCTGGACGGCGCCGAGGGCTTCTACCGCCGCATGCGCTAGCGAATCAGTCCGCGGCGGAACGCGGTGACCGCGGCGTGTGTGCGGTCCGTGGCGGCGAGCTTCTCCATGATGTCGGTGAGGTGGCCCTTCACCGTGCCCAGGCCGATGTGCAGGCGTTCGGCGATCTCCGTGTTGCCGACGCCGTCGGCGACCAGCTTGAGGATCTCCGTCTCGCGCGGCGAGAGCGGCGAGCGCTCCGGCGCGGCCGGCACGCCGCTGAGCTTGCGCAAGACGACGTGCGCGATCCGCGGGTCGAAGTACGCGCCGCCGGCCGCGACGGTGCGGATCGCGTCCAGGACGACCGTCGGGTCCGACGACTTCACGCAGTAGGCGTCGGCGCCGGCGGCGAGCGCGGCGAGCACGTCGTCGTCCAGCTCCTGCATCGTCAGGATGACGACGTGCGGCGGGTCGGGCGCGGCCTTCAGCTCGCGCGTCAGCGCGATCCCGTCCTTCCCCGGCAGGCCGAGGTCGATCACCGCGACGTCGGGGCGCAGCCGCGCGACGGTCTCGAAACCGGCGATCCCATCGGGCGCCTCGCCGGCGACGTCGATCCCGGCGGCTTCGAGCGAGGTCCGCAAGCCGGCGCGCACCAGCGCGTGGTCCTCGACGATGACGATGCGAATGCTCATTCTTGGCGTCACCCTGAGCCCGTCGAAGGGCGGGGCAGCACGAGCGTGAAGGTCGAGCCGGAGGGCGTGCGCGGCGCGTAGCGCACCGTTCCGCCGGTCTCCTCGGCGATGCGGCGGACGATGTAGAGGCCGAGGCCCGTCCCGCCGCCGGGGCGCGAAGCCGGCGAGAAGCGCTGGAACAGCGCGGCGCGGGCGGCCTCCGGGACGCCGTAGCCGTCGTCGGCAACCGTCACCTCGACCCCCTCGCGCGTCGTCGCGGTGCGCAGCTCGACGGTCCCGTGCGCGGGCGTGTGCTGCAGCGCGTTCGCGACGAGGTTCGCCAGCGCGCGCTTGAGGTCGCCGCGCGAACCGCGCACGCGTGCGTTCGTGGCGTCCGGCACCACGGTCAGCACGATCTCGCGTGCGTCGGCCATCGCGCGCAGCTCCGAGGCGATCTCCGCGACGAGCGCCGGGACGTCGACCAGGTCGCGCTCGACGTGCCGCTCGCCGGACTCGAAGCGCGCGACGAGCAGCAGCGTCTCGGCGAGGCGCGTCAGGTCGTCGATCGAGACGCGGCTCTCGCGCAGCACGCTCTCGTAGCGCTCGGGGAGCGGGCCGTAGGCGCCGTCGGCAGCCTGGCGCAGCGTCATCGAGAGCGCGGCGAGCGGCGTGCGCAGGTCGTGCGAGATCGCGTAGACGAGGTCGCGGATCACGTCCTGGCGCTCGCTGAGCGCCTCGTTGCGCTCCGCGAGTTCCGCGAAGAGCCGGGCCTGACCGAGCGCGTTCACCGCGAGCGTCGCGTAGGCGCGCGCGGTCGAGACGGCGTTCTCGTCCGGCTCTTCGGCGAACGAGGCGACGATCAGCACCCCGAACGCGGTGCCGCGGTCGGCGAGCGGGATCGCGAGCGCGCTGCGCGCCTGCAGGCGGTCGAGGACGAACCGCCCGACCGGATCGGTCGCGCGCACGACGCTGACGGTGCCGTCGTCGGCGACGCGGTGCGTCAGCGTGACGATCTCGGGCGCGGGGCGCTCGTCGACGACCTCGACTTCCCGCGCGTCGTCGCGTGCCGCGAGCAGCTCGCCGCCGGCGCGCGCCGGGTACCAGAAGGCGGCCCCGGCATCGAGCGCCTGCGGCGCCTCGCGCACGATCGCGCGCGTGACGACGTCCGGCGAGAGCGAGGCGCGGATGCGGTCGGCGGCGGCGGCGAGCGTCGCCTCGCGGCGCGCGCGGCTCTCCTGCGCGGCGAGCCGCCCGACGCGTTCGGCCTGTTCCTGGACCGCGGTGCTCAGGTAGCCGACGAGCACGATCGAGAGCATCGAGAGAAACCGGTCGCCGACGCCGATCGGCTCCCAGTGGTAGTTGTCGCGCGCCGCGTTGATGAACGCCGCGGCGACGTCCGCAACCAGCGCCGTCAGCACGAGCGACGCCGTCAGCCGCCGGCTCTGCGTCAGCGCCGCGAGGACGATCGTGACGTTGAACAGGATCGCGATGACGAGCGACTGCGGCGTGAGCGCGTCGACGACGAACGCGGCGACGAGCAGCGCGAAGGCGATCGC
>JAFAMK010000153.1 GCA_019233415.1 Vulcanimicrobiota bacterium | reverse complement strand
GACGAACAAGGGTGCCTGGGTGCGTGCGTTAACGGCGCTGGCGGCGGTGGGCCAGGCCCGCGACGGCATCGGCCGCGAGGGCGAGGCTCGCGACGGCGAAGACGGCGACGGCGATCAGGAACAGCTCGACGAACGGCATGTGGTGCTCCGGGATGGCGACTCTAGCACGGGGCCGTGCTGCGGTCAACGGTCCGGGGCGCATCGTGACGGGTGCGGCGGTTGGTGCTAGAGTGGGCGAAATGCCGTTTGGGGAGACCGTGCTCGGTCTCGTAGTTGCCGCGCTGCTCGGCGGGATCGTCGGGTTTCAGCGGGAGTACACGCAGAAGCCGGCGGGGCTGCGCACGCACGCGCTGGTCTCGGTCGGGTCGTGCGCGTTCGCGGCGTACTCCGCGCTGATCCCGGGCGACACGCGGATCGCGGCGGGGATCATCACCGGGATCGGGTTCCTCGGCGCCGGGGCGATCGTGCGGCGCGGGCTGAGCACGCACGGTTTGACGACCGCGGCGTCGATCTGGGCATCGTCGGCGATCGGGATGGGCGTCGGGCTCGGCGGTTGGAAATGGTGGCCGGTCTACATCGCGCTGACCGCGATCACGATGGCCCTGCTGGTCTTGACCGACGACTCGTTGCTCCGGTTCGTCCAGCGCCGGACGATGGTCGACGTCATCATCGAGGCCGACCTCGCCCGCACGACGCTGACGCGGGTGCGCCACGCGCTCGCGCCGCTGGTGCGCGAGCTGTGCGTGCGCGACGAGATCAGCTTGACGCGCGCCGACCCGGGTGACGGTGCGCGCGGGACGGTCGGCTACACGCTGACGCTCGGCCCGCGCGACGATCTACTCGCGGTGTTCGAGTCGATCTACGCGCTCGACGGCGTCGTCGGCGTGGAGATCGCCGACGAACCGCTGGCGCAGAGCCTCTAGGCTAAGCGCAGAGCCGTTCGACCTCAGCGCGGCAGGACAATGCCTGAAGCATACGTGTATACACGGATACACTTTCCCTGGAAGGCTCGCCGATGAACGGGCATCGTCTCCTCACCTTCACGCTGGCTGGGCTCGTCGGCGGCGCCGCGCTGACCGGGGCCGCAGAGGCGCGGCCGTGGACCCTGGCCGACATCGCGGCCTTCCGTGTCGTCACCGCCGTCGCGCTGGCGCCACGCGGTGACCGGCTGCTGTACGGCGTCGCGTGGGTCGACCCGAAGACGCACGAAGACCGCCAGACGTGGTACCTGCGCTCGGTCGAACACGCCGACGACGCGCCGCTCGTGCTTCCGCCGAAGGCTGCGCCGTCCGACCCCGCCTTCTCACCGTCCGGCGACGCGCTGGCCTGGATCGACGACGACCGCCTGTGGCGCTACGACCTCGCCACCCGCCGTGTCCGCGCGCTGACCGGCACCGCGCGGGTCGTCCGCTCCTTCGCCTGGGCGCCCGACGGCACGCGGATCTCCACGACCGAGCAGGCGAAGCCACCGAAGGCCGCGCCAGCGCCATCGCTCTGGCTCGACCCGCTCGCCTCCGGCGTCGCGACGACGCACCCGCAGCCGCTGCGGCTCTGGATCGTCGATGCGGTTCGGGGGACGGAGCGGCCGCTCGCCACGACCGGCTCCTTCGGTGGCGAAGCGGCGGTGGCGACCCCGGTCTGGTTCGCCGACGGGCGGCGGCTCGCGATCGGACGCCAGCCGACCGGCTACTACGCGGACTACGAACGGCTCGGCTACGTCGTGATCGACGCGCGCACCGGCACGTCCGCGCCCGTCAGCACTGCATCCGGCGTGTTGCCGAACGCCTCGGCGCCGGTCGTCGGCGCGGCCGGGCGGATCGCGTACGTGCGGACCGCCGACGGGACGACCAGCGGGCGAACCGACGTGTATGTCGGCGGCGCGGGCAACGCGCGCGACGTGAGCGCCGCGCTCGACCGTGACTTCTGGTCGTGCGGGAACTCGCGGCTCGGCGGCGGGGGCCGTGCGCTGGTCGGCACCGCGCTCGACGGGATCGCGATGCGCCTCTACCGGCTCGACGGCGCCGCGCCGCGCGCGCTCACGCCGGCAGACCGCTCGGTGCAAGGATTTTCGGTCGCAGCGAACGGCCGCATCGCGTACGTCGCGAGTGCGCCGGCGACGCCGGGCGAGGTGTTCGTCATGGATGCCGACGGAACGCACGCGCGCCGCGTTACGCACGCCTCGAAGCTCCCCGCCGGGGTCGACGTCGCGCCGACGACGCTGCTGCGCACGACGGCGCACGACGGTCACGTGCTCGTCGCGCAGCTGACTCGGCCGCGCGGCGGCGCCCACGTGCCGCTCGTCGTCGAGCTGCACGGCGGACCGCAGTGCTCCGACGACCTCGCGTTCTCGCCGACCGCGCAGTGGTTCGCGACGAACGGCTATGCGTTCTTGCGCCCGAACCCGCGCGGAAGCGACGGCTACGGCGCGTGGTCGTACAAGGCGATCGTCGGCGACTGGGGGATCGGACCGCTCGACGACGTGCGCGCGACGGTCGAATCCGCGCTTGCCGGCGGCGCCCTCGACGCGAAGCGCATGTTCGTCGAAGGCGCCTCCTACGGCGGCTACCTGACGAGCTGGACCGTCACGCACGACGACGACTTCCGCGCGGCGGTCGCGGCGTTTCCGGTCGTCGACCTCATCACCGATCAGGGCCTCTCGCGCAGCCCGGGGATCCTGCGGCGCTTCTTCGGTCCGACGCCGCTCGCGACCGCCGCCGACCGCGACAAACTGCGCGCCCAGTCGCCGACCACGTTCGGCGACGCGCTGCACACGCCGCTGCTGCTGATGGCAGGGCTGCACGACGCGCAGGCGCCGTATCCGCAGACGATCGCGTTCTACCACACGCTGCACGAGGGCGGGAAGAACGTGCGAATGCTGGTCTATCCCGACGCCGGACACGGGCCGAGCGACACCACCGGCTACCTCGACTACCTCGCGCACATCGCGGGCTGGTTCGCGGCACACGGCGGCCTGCGCGTCCCTGGCGCGATGCTGCCGCCGAAGGGCTGAACGCACGATGGTCGCCGCGTTCGAGACCGATCCACGCCTGGGGGCGTTCATCGCCGACAACCTCGACCGCTACGTCGAGGAGCTGAGCGCGCTCGCGCGCATCCCGAGCGTCGCGGCGCACGGGACGGGGATCGACGACGCGGTCGCGTTCGTGCGCGCGGCGTTCGAGCGGCGCGGCTTCACGACGCGCGCGGTCCCCACGCGCGGCAATCCCGTCGTCGTCGCCGAGGGCGGAGCGGGCGCGCGCACCGTGCTGCTCTACAACCACTACGACGTGCAGCCGCCCGAACCGCTCGACGCGTGGACGACGCCACCGTTCGAGCCGGCGCTGCGCGACGGCGCGCTCTACGCGCGCGGGGTCATCGACGACAAGGGCGAGCTGGTCGCGCGGCTCGCCGCGCTCGACGCGCTGCGCGCGGTGCACGGCGCGCTGCCGCTGCGGATCGTCGCGGCGGTCGAAGGTGAAGAGGAGATCGGCAGTCCGAACCTCGAGCCGTTCATCGCCGCAAACGTTGATGCGCTCCGCTGCGACGCGTGCATCTGGGAAGCCGGCACGGTCGACGACCACGGTCGCCCGAACCTGTGGCTCGGCGTGCGCGGGATGGCGTACGTCGAGCTGGTCGCGCACACGCTCGCGCACGACGCGCACTCGGGTTGGGCGCACGTGCTCCCGAACGCGGCGTGGCAGCTCGTCCACGCGCTCGCGACGCTCAAAGACACGGCCGACAACGTCTTGATCGACGGGTTCGAAGACGGCGTGCAGCCGCCGTCGCCGGCGCAGGAACGGCTTCTCGCCGCGATGCCCGACGAGGACGACGACTACAAGCGCGAGTACGGCCTGCGCGCGCTCGCCGGCGGACGCAGCGGGCTCGACGCGCGGCGCCGGCTCTTCCACCCGACCTGCAACATCAGCGGCATCTGGAGCGGCTACACCGGCGAAGGAACGAAGACCGTGATCCCCGGCGAAGCGCGCGCGAAGCTCGACTTCCGGCTCGTTCCCGAACAGAACCCGGCGCAGGTCGTGCGCGCACTGCGCGCACATCTCGACGCGCACGGTTTCGGCAACGTCGAAGTGCACTTCGCCGAAGGGCAGCGCGCCGCGACCGCCGATCCCGACCACCCGTTCGTCGCGCTGACGGCACGCGTCGCGCGCGCGGTCTACGGCACGGAGCCCGTCGTGGCGCCGATCGTCGGCGGGACCGGCCCGGCGCGCTTCTTCCTCGAACACCTCGGCGCGCCGTTCGTCAGCATCGGCTGCAGCTATCCCGGCGCGCGCAAGCACGCGCCCGACGAGAACCTGCGCCTCGACGACTTCGTGCGCGGCGCGACCTGCATCGCACAGGTCCTCGCGGCGTTCGCGTGAACGCGCCCGCGGTGCGGATCGCGCAGAAGAGCACGCCGACGCTGATCGCCGACGCGCTGCGGGAGGACATTCAGGCGGGACGCCTCGCCGCCGGCACGGCACTCCACCAGACGGCGCTGGCCGAGCGGTTCGGCGTCAGCCGCATCCCCGTCCGCGAGGCGCTGCGGCAACTCGAAACCGAAGGCGCGATCCGCTACGTGCCGAGCCGCGGCGCGATCGTCACGACGTACGGCGCCGACGAGATTCGCGAGCGGTTCGAGATGCGCGCGGAGCTGGAGCCGCTCGCGCTGCGGCTCGCGCTCCCGCATCTCACGCCGGCGACGCTCCGCGCCGCCGAGCGCGAGATGGACGCGATGCGCGACGAGACCGACGTCGCGCGCTGGGGCAAGCACCATGCGACGTTCCACCGCCTGCTCTACGAGCCGGCGAAACGGCCGCATCTGCTCGCGATCATCGAGTCGCTCTACATCAGCGTCGCGGTGAGCCTCACACCCGCCACGCTGCCGGACCACATGCGCGCGCACGACGGCGAGCACCGCGCGCTGCTCGATGCGTGCGCGCGTGGCGACGTCGACGCCGCGACCGCGGCGATGCGCGCGCACCTCGCCGGCACGCTCGAACGCACCCTCGCTGCGCGCGGCCTGGTCTAGGTCGGGACCGTCAGCAGCTTGCGGCGGCCGTCGAGCGTGCGGTCGAGCGACTCGATCGCCGCGCTCAGCTCGTCGAGCGCCGTTCCGCGCAGCGCGGCCGGATCGAGCTTCGCGACGCGCTCGGCCAGCTCGGTCGCAGTGACGGCGAGGCCGACGTCGCAGGCGAGCAGCTTCTCCAGCATCCAGCGCTCGCTGCGCACGCGGAACCAGATCATGTCCGTCGCCGGCGTCTCGGCGGTGCGGATCGCCGTTTCGACGTCGGCGAGCCGGCGCATCGTCCGTTCGAGCGCCTTGAGCGGCTTCATCACGTCGGCCGGCGGGAACGGCTGCGCGCGGCTCGGCGGCGGGCAGAACTCCTCGCGGTAGGCGAACTCCAGCCGCGCGAGCGCGCGGCCGGCGTCGGCGAGAATCCCCGCGACCTTCGCGCGCACGAGCTGGTCGTTCGCGCGCGCGACGTTGCGCGCGTCGTAGAAGTCGTAGCCGAACGCGCTCATCAGCAGGCGGACGCCTTCGACGACCGGATCGCCGGAGGGGTCGCGTGCGTCGAGCAGCGTGCGCACGACGTCCTCCGGATCGTACCGTTCGAGCAATCGCGTCAGACTTTCGCCGCGCCGTTCGTGACCCCGTCGACCGGGACGGTCGGGACCACGCCACCGATCGCGAACGGCGCGCCGACCGCCATGTTCGGCGCGCTGACGACGCCGCGCTCGGCCATCAGGATGGCGGTGTAGTAGCGCACCGCGGCGGCCTCGTCGAGCCCGAACGCCTTGAGCCCGATCAGCGCACGCATCCGCTCGTCGCGCGGGCGAACGAGCACCTTGACCGTGTCGAGCGCGATGCCGTAGCCGTCGAGGAACTCGCTCAGGTGGCTGCGGACGACGTCGGTCAGGTCGTGGATCTTCTCGTTCACCTGTTCGAGCGGCGTGACCTGAATGACCTGATTGATCGCCTGTTCGACGACCGGCCCCGCGTACGCGTTGAGCGCCTCGGTCGTCAGCACGTGCCCGGCGTACGGCATGTGCTGGATCAGCTTGAGCGCGCCGTCCTTGGTCGGGACGTGCACATAGTAGTCGACGTCGTACTGCATCTCGGCCATCTCCGCCGAGAGCGCAAGCCCGGTCGCGCGCACGACGAGCTTGGCGCGGTTGACGTAGAGCGCTTCGTACTGCCAGGGGCTCTGGCCGCCGAAGAATCCTTGCACCATCGAGCCGATGATTGGCTTGTCGCCGGTCGAGATCGGGTACTGCCCCATCTCGTAGACGTTGATGATCATCCCGCGCGACTTCAGCACGCAGAAGTGGTTGCTCTCGACGGTCAGCAGCGAACCGCTCACGATGCTCGCGGACGGATAGTGGTAGATGATGATGTCCGGGCCCATCACCTCCATCCCGTTGTTGTCCAAGGTCGAGATCACGCTCATGATCGCCATGTGAGAGGTCTCCTCAGCGGTGTTGCAGCGGCGAGTGGGGCTTCAACGGTTTGCGCGCCGCGAGCGGTTCGCGGGCGGAATGCGCGCGCAGCGGCGCGAGCGCGGGAAGCGGTGGGAGCGGCGCGATGCCGCCGCCGTGTTGCGCTGTCCCGAGGCGCGACGACGCGCGCCGGCGTGGTTCGGGCACCGGCTCGCGGACAAGAACGGTACGCTCCCGTTCGACGGGCCGCACGGTCGTCGATCGCAGGAGGACGTTCGTGTCTCGTAACGTCTCCAGCACTGCATCGATGTCCCTGGCCTCGGCCGCAGCGGCGAGCGCAGCGTCGTCGATTCCGGCGCGCCGCAGCGCAGCCTGCGCGCGTTCCTCGAAGCGGCGGAAGCCATCCGTGTCCGTGCGCGGGCGTGACGCGACCGGGGCAGCGCCGCGCGAGCGGCGCGCGAACGTCCACAGGAGCCAACCCACGACGAACGCCGCGACGATCCACAGCATGTTCCGCGCCCCCAGTCGAACGGCGAAGCGAACCCGGCCCGAGTCGCTTCGGAATCGGAGCCGGCTGACCTCCGGGACGCAAAGAGGCCGGGGCGTCTGTGCCCCGGCCTCCCGCTCCGTGCGGCGCCGTCGCCGTCAGTGGTTGGGATGCATCTCGTACTGCAGGCGCAGCGTTCGGGGCTCGAGACCGTAACGCGGCGTCGTCAGCGAACCGAACGTCGGCGCGGCGCCGGCCTTCGCGGAGCCGTAGGTCACGGTCGCGAAGCCGTTGCCCGCCGCGGTGACGTCGTACGGCTGCCCGTTCGTCATGTTGAACAGGTTCGAGACCGTCAGCTGGAGGCGCCGTCCGCCGCTCATGTCGTAGCGGAGCGTCGACGAGAACAGCGTGAACGCGGAACCGTTCGTCCAGTTGTTCGACGAGGTGTAGTCCGCGCCGAACGTCGCGCCGAGCCCGGACGGATTGCGGTAGCCGAGCTCGCCATAGGCACGCGCATACGGGATCGAGGTCGAGCCGTCGAGCTGCTTGCCGTTGATGAGCGCCGAGCGCACGCCGAAGAACGACGCGGGGAGCTCGTCGAGGAACGCGCGCTGGAACGTCGTGGCGACGCGGTAGCCGAAGCCGCTCCCAGGCTGGTGCGCCAGCGAGAGCTCGACCCCGTAGTTGCGCTGGAGCGCGGCGTTCCCTGGGGTCGACACGCTGGCGAAGAGCAACTGGTTGAGCGGCGTGTCGGGCAGGCCGTTTTGAGACGGTATCCACGGATAGACGTCGTTGACGAACACGTTGTGGATCGTGTTGTCGAACAGGTCGGCGACGACGATCGTCCCGTTGCCGAAGCGATGGTCGAGGCCGAGGTCGTACGCGACCGTCGTCTCGGGTTTGAGGTTCGGGTTCGGCAACCCGATCACGCCGACCGGCGTGAGGATGTTCGTATAGGTGTCGCCGCCGGAGACCTGGTTGGCGTACGGCACGGTGATCGACGAGCCCGCCGTCATGCGGTAGGTCGTGTCGTTGTTCGGGCGCCACGTCAGCCCGAGATGCGGGTCGGAGTGCGCGTAGGTGCGTGTCGCCGTCGACGCGGACCGGGTGACCAAGTTCGTCGCGACGTTGAAGACCGAGTTGAGGATGCCGTAGTCGAGCTTCCAGGTCGTGTAGTATCCGCCGACCGCGAGCTTGAGGCGGCTCGTGACGGGAATCGTCGCGCTCGCCGACCAGTCGAAGTTGCGCGCGAGCGTCGTCGGGATGCGCGGCTGGTACGCGAGAATCGACGGCCCGGTGTTGTCGTACGCATAGCTCGGGTTGCCGCTGTAGAACGACGTCTCGTCGGAGCGGTAGTCGTATCCGAGGTGCAGCACGCCCTCACCCATCGGATGAATCAGCGTGACCGTGGTGCCGTGGAGGCGGTCGAGCTCCTGCTGCTTGATCGCGGCGAGGAACGAGATCGCTTGATAGCAGGGCGCCGCGACGCTGCAGCCGGGACCGGTCGTCACCTGCGACCACGCCTCGCCGCCGCCCGGATCCGGCCCGAGCGAACGCTGCGAGCCGTCGAGCCGGTTGAAGATCGTCCCGGCGTACGGGCGGATGAGCAGCGTGTCGTTCTTGATCGCCGTGCGCAACTCGCCTTCGAAGAGCGGCTGATTCGTCTCCGTGTAGGTGCGCTCGGAGAACGTGTAGGTCGGGATGGTCTGCCCGACTGCGCCGGGATAGGACGGCGAGCTGTACTCGAGCCCGTTCGCCGAGACGCCCGAACTCGACGTCGCGGGCGCGGACGCGACGATGGTGCGCATCCCGTCGTAGGCGCCGTATGCGCCGCCGGTCTCCGCGTAGTTGCCGTGAATCCCGACGTAGCCCAGCGTCAGCGAGGTGCTCTCGTTGAAGCGCCAGCGCAGCTTCGCCAGGTCGCTCGTCAGGCGCAGCGGCGAGTCGAGAGGAACGAAGTCGAGCAGCAGCGCGGTGTTGTTCTTCTCGGTGACCACGTTGGCGACGCGCGTGCCCGCGTTCGGGCCGTTGTCGCCGTAGACGTTGCGGTTGAAGACGTAGCTGAGGCGGTCGCCTGGGAGCGCGTTCCCGGAGAGCGCGATCGTCGAATAGCTGCCGCCGTAGGTGTCGGCACCGAGCACGGCGTCGGCGTGGTTCACCGCCGTGAAGTCGCGCGTGATCAAGTTGATCGTCCCGAACGCCGTTTCGCCAGCGTCCGCGCCGCTGATCCCGGCGCCCTTGACCAGCTCGATGCTGTCGAAGAGCCCGAGCGAGGCGTACGTCGCGTTCCAGCGGCCGGTCGCGCCGGCGCTGACCGCGTGGCCGTCGATGTGAACGCGCGTCTCGACGGTTCCGCCGCGCACGACGAAGCTCGTGTCGGGGACGTTCCCGTTCGGATGGGCCAGCGAGACACCAGGCATCTCGAGCGCGGCGTCGCGCAGGTCGGGCGCCGTTCGCGCGCTGATCGCGTCGTTCGAGAGGACCGCGCGCGCGGACGCCTCGTTGTTGAGCGACGTTCCGTCGCTCGAGGTCGCGTTGCCGACGCTCAGCGAGTTCAGGTTCGCCTCGCGCATCGCGAGCGCGATCGTCTTCGCTTGGAGCGAGTCGTTCACCGTCAGCGTCAGCTCGGCCGGCGTGTAGCCGCCCTTGCGCGCCAGGATGTCGTACGAACCCGGCGGCAGCTTCATCAGGAACGTGCCGTCGGCGCCCGATGCGGTCCACGTCTCCGCAGACGCGTTCGCCGTGATGACGGCGCCCGCGATCGGTTGCCCGCGGCTGTCGGTGATCTTGCCTTGGATGTGCGCGACGCGGTCGACGGACGTTGCCGCGACTTGCGCGCGAGCACTAGGCGGCACGAGAGCGACCGCGATGAAAAACGCGATCGTCGATGCGACGACCCGCATGGGCAGAATCATGAACTCCTCCGAGACCGGCGCTCTCGTCACCGCGACGAAAGCATGCGGACGCAACCCCGGATCGCCCGTGCCCTTCGCATCGGCGAGAGAAGCGAACGTCTACAGCAAATGGTAAGCAGAACGCACTGCTCTTTGCCGACTATTTACCGTGTAAAGGAATGACGCGAGACGCAACGCGCGCGGAACCGTTGTCGGACTGTAAAGTGCTGCAACGTTCGCTAACGTCGACCGGCCGAGCGGTCGAATCGAAGGGCATGAAGCGACGAGCTCGGCTCGAACGCGGCCTCACGGTCTCATTTACGCTCGTCATCGCCCTGGTCGTGGCGATGATCCCGTTGAACGTGTGGTCCGCAAACAACATCAGCGCACATGCGGCGGTTCTGCGGGACACCGTGATCCGCGGTCAGCTCGCGTATTTCAAGGTCGCCGCGGACGCGAACACGCTGCGCGCGGCGTCGCTCGACGCCGCGACGTCCCCCGACGCAAAAGCGGCAGCGGCCTCGCTGAACATCGCCAAGACGATGGTCACGCAGTTCCCCGAGGACGCCCGCGTGATGGAGGAGCTGACGAAGAAGGACCCGTCCTTGGTCAAGCTCGTCGATCAGTTCAAAGCCTCCTCGAGCGCCTACGACTTCGCCGCCCTGCGCGGCGTCGCGCTGCTCGGCAGCGGCAAGCGCGCCGAGGCACAGGCGCTGATCTCCGGTTCGGAGACGTCCCTCTACGACGCGCAGCGCAACGACGGCGATGCGCTTCTCGCACTGCTGAACACGACCGCCGACACCAGCTGGACGCAGCTCCTCGCCGCCAAGCAGGTCGGCATGATGGCGACGGTGGTGGGGGCCCTGTTCTCGATCGTCATCGCGATCGGCGCGATGCTGTGGTTCCGCCGTTCGATGCTGGCCGGGATCGGCGCGTGCCTGGAGACATTCGAGGCGATGGGTCGCGGCGATCTCGCGCGGCGGATGGGCTGGACCGGGAACGACCTGCTAGGCCGGATCGGCCACGCGATCGACGAGCTCAGCGAACAGCTCGGCGAGATGATCGGCCGGATCCAGGAATCCGCCGGAACGGTGCTCGCGCGCAGCTCGCAGCAGGCCGAACTCTCCCGCGAAGTCGACGCCCGGGTCGCCGCCGAACTCGGCGCGCTCGCTGAAGCGCAGCGGTTTTCGAGCGACGTCAACGGCTCGGCCGCGACCGTCGCGGAGAACGCCGACCGCGTTGCCGGACGCGTCGGCGACATCGCCAGCTCGGTCGCCGAAATGGTCAACTCGATCAAGCAGATCGACGGAAACCTCGTCACGCTGGCGGCGGTCGTCGAGCAGAGCGTCGCGAGCACGCAGCAAATGTCGGCCGCGATCGTCGCGGTAGCGGGGAACGCCGATCAGGTTCGCTCCGAGTCGGCGTCGACCGACGCGCAGGTGCGCGAAGGACGCGCCGAGGTGGCCGAGCTCGCCGACGGGATCCGCGCGATGAGCGTCACCGTCTCGAAGGTCGCCTCGGAGATGCAGAACCTCGACGCCGCTTCGCGCCAGATCGGCGACATCATCGGGCTTATCGACGAGATCTCGGACCAGACGAACCTGCTGGCGCTCAACGCGGCGATTGAGGCCGCGCGCGCCGGCGAGCACGGGCGCGGCTTCGCGGTCGTGGCCGAAGAGGTCCGCAAGCTCGCCGAGAAGTCGGCGGTGGCGACCAAGGAGATCGGCGCGCTGATCACCGACATCCAGCGCCGCACCAACGCCGTCCTCAAGACGACCGGCGAGGCGACGACGGTCGTGCGCCGCAACACCGAGTCGGCCGAGGTCGTCGACCGGATGATCGACGAGATCTCGACGCGGATCACCGAGATGGCGGAACTCGTCGGCGGGATCAGCTCCGCGACGGCGGAGCAGGCGCGCGCGTCGGCCGAGCTGGCGCGGGCCGGCGCGCAGATGGGGCAGATGACCCAATCGACCGCCGCCGCGATGCGCGAGCAGGCCGTGACGTCGAACCAGATCCTCGAGCGCGTCGCCGAGATCGAGGAGCATACGCGCCAGGTCGCGAGCGCGAGCCAAGAACAGCGGCGCGCGATCGACGGCCTCGGCAAGCACGTCGTCCACTCCAGCGAGCTGGGGCGCAAGAACGCCGAAGCCGTCGCCGGAATGCGTTCGACCAGCGAGGAGGTCCGCGGTCAGGCGGTCATGCTGGGCCGCTTCGTCGAACAGTTCGAAATCGGCGCGGACGGCAGCCCGGAGGTGCCCCGCGACGAACTCTCGCGCGACCGCAGAAACCTCGCCCTTGCGGCGCTGTCCACGTAAACGTCACGTCATGGAGAACCGACCGATGCACCGCCTTCTCTCGTCGATCGCCCTCGCGGCGGCGCTCGCCGCCCCCGCAGCGGCGCTCGCCGCCGACGTCACGATCGACGCCAGCCTGATCCCGGACGGAACCTACACGGTGCACGTCGACAAGGTCGTCAACGCGCAGCACATCCTCGTCACGATGCAGGGCACGATGAAGACCGACCTCGCCTCGGGCAAAGCCGACGTGACCTTCACCGACAAGGTGAAGGCCAACGACGACCTGCGGATCGTCCTCGCCAAGGGCAAAGTGCTCTCGTTCGAGGCGGTCAAGAAGTAGCGGACTGCGCGGCCGCGAGCCGCGCGATCGGGACGCGGTACGGCGAGCAGCTGACGTAGTCGAGGCCGATCGCGTCGCAGAACGCGACCGACGACGGCTCGCCGCCGTGTTCGCCGCAGATGCCGATCTTCAAGTCGGGCCGCGTGCGGCGCCCGCGCGTGGTTCCCATCTTCATCAGCTCGCCGACCCCCGTCCGGTCGAGGACCTGGAACGGGTCGTCCTTGAGAATCTTCAGGTCGAGGTAGCGCGGGATGAACGACGCCTCGGCGTCGTCGCGCGAGTAGCCGTACGTCGTCTGGGTCAGGTCGTTCGTCCCGAAGCTGAAGAACTCGGCAACCGACGCGAGCCGGTCGGCGACGACGCACGCGCGCGGCAGCTCGACCATCGTCCCGATGTGGTACGGCACGCGCACGCCCGCCTCGCGCATCACCTGCTCGGCGACCTCCTTCGCCGCGTCGTACGTGAAGCGCATCTCCTCGAGCGTCCCGACGCCCGGGATCATCACGTCGGGAAGCGCGTCGACGCCGCGCTTGCGCAGCGCGCACGCGGCCTCGAAGATCGCGCGGACCTGCATCGCATAGATTTCGGGATAGAGAATGCCGAGGCGGCAGACGCGCAGCCCGAGCATCGGGTTCTGCTCGTGCAGCTGCCGCACACGCGCGAGGACGCGGCTCTTCTCGACGTACTCCGGATCGTGCTCGCCCTTGGTGAGCCGCAGTTCGGTCGTCGCGACGAGCAGGTCTTCGAGCGAGGGCAGAAACTCGTGCAGCGGCGGGTCGAGCAGCCGGATCGTCACCGGATAGCCGGCCATCGCTTCCAGGATGCCGGCGAAGTCTTCGCGCTGGAACGGCAGCAACTCCGCGAGCGCGTCGGCGCGCGCCTGCGGTGTGTCGCTGATGATCATCCGCTGCACGACCGGGAGCCGGTCCTGCTGCATGAACATGTGCTCGGTGCGCGTCAGCCCGATCCCGGTCGCGCCGAGTTCGCGCGCTTTCCGAGCGTCCTCGGGCGTGTCGGCGTTCGCCCACACGCCGAGCCGCTTGCGCTTGTCGGCCCAGCCGAGAAACTCGTCGAGCCAGTCCGGCAGCGCCGACGGCGGCGGAATCAACTGTAGTTGTCCGAGCGCGACGTTGCCGGTCGTGCCGTCGATCGTGATCCAGTCACCTTCGCGCAGCACGGCGGAACCGATCGTCGCGGTCTTCTCGCGGTAGTCGACCGTCATCGCGTCGAACCCGACGACGCACGGCTTGCCCATCCCGCGCGCGACGACCGCCGCGTGCGAGGTCGCGCCGCCGCGCGAGGTCAGGACGCCCTTCGCCGCGATCATGCCGTGGACGTCGTCGGGCGCGGTTTCCACGCGCACGAGGATCACGCTCTCGCCGGCGCGTCCGCGCGCGGCGGCCGTGTCGGCGTCGAAGACGATCTCGCCGCTCGCCGCGCCCGGCGAGGCGTTGAGCCCCTTGCCGGCGACGTCGTATCTCTGGTGCGGGTCGATGCGCGCGTGGAAGAGCTGGTCGAGGGCATTCGCCTCGACGCGGTTCAGCGCTTCGTCCTTGGTGATGATTCCGTCGTGCGCGAAGTCGAGCGCGATCTTCACCGCCGCTTCGGCGCTGCGCTTCCCGCTGCGCGTCTGCAGCATCCACAGCTTGCCGCGCTCGACGGTGAACTCCAGGTCCTGCATGTCGCGGTAGTGCAGCTCCAGCTGCCCCGCGATCGTGACGAACTGGCCGTACACGTCGGGCTGCGCGCTCTGCAGTTCCGAGAGCTTCATCGGGGTGCGAATCCCCGCGACGACGTCCTCACCCTGCGCGTTGCGCAGGTACTCGCCGAAGAGCGTCTTCTCGCCGGTGTTCGGGTCGCGCGTGAACGCGACGCCGGTCCCCGAGTCCTCGCCCATGTTCCCGAAGACCATCGTGCAGACGCTGCACGCGGTTCCCCAGTCGTCGGGAATCTTGTTGAACGCGCGGTAGTCCTGCGCGCGCTTCGAGTGCCACGAGTCGAAGACCGCGGCGATCGCAAGCTCGAGCTGTTCGTGCACGTCCTGCGGGAACGGCTTGCCGGTGTGGATGCGAACGATCTCGCGGTACTGCGCGATGACCTCCTTCCACTTGCCGGCGTCCAGCTCGGGGTCGGTCGCGACGCGCGCCTTGCGCTTCGCCTCCTCGACGACGTGCTCGAACTCGGCCTTCGGAATCCCGAGCACGACGTCGCCGAACATCGCCATGAAGCGGCGGTACGCATCGTACGCGAAGCGGTCGTTGCCGGTGAGCCGCGCGAGGCCCGCGACGGTTTCGTCGTTGAGCCCGAGGTTGAGGATCGTGTCCATCATCCCGGGCATCGAGACGCGCGCGCCGCTGCGCACGGAGACCAACAGCGGATCGGCCGGGTTTCCGAAGCCCTTCGCGGTGCGGTGCTCCAGCTCGCGCATCGAGGCGGCGATCTCGGAGGGCAGCGCATCCGGCAGGCGCCGTCCGGCCGCGTAGTAAGCCAGACAGACCTCGGTCGTCAGGGTGAACCCGGGCGGGACCGGTAGCCCGGCCTGCGTCATCTCGGCGAGGCCGGCGCCCTTCCCGCCGAGCAGGTTCTTCATCGACCCGGAACCCTCGTCGAAGAAC
>JAFAMK010000207.1 GCA_019233415.1 Vulcanimicrobiota bacterium | reverse complement strand
ACACCGGTGCGACGCATGTCGCAAGCGCGGTCGGCGTCCCGACCGTCGTGCTGTTCGAGTACCGCTGGTTCCGGCTGGCCTCGCAGGAATGGTCGCCGTACCGCGTGCCGAACGCGATCCTGCGCAAACCGCCGGACGAGTCCGACGACTCGCTGCGCGCCTCCCGCGCCGAGATCGTCGCCGCCGTCGCCTCGCTCTTATGACAAGAATTTCCGTCGTCGTTCCGACGTACAACCGCCTCGACAAGCTCCGCCATGTCGTCCCCGCGCTCGTCGCGCAGGACCTCGCGCCGGGCTCGTTCGAGGTCGTCGTCGCCGACTCGAACTCGAACGACGGCACCGCCGAATTTCTCGCCGAGGTCGCGCGCGAGCACCCGTTCGTGCGCCACGTCCCGGGTCCGTACACCGGCCGCGCGATGGCGCGCAACGCGGGGATCGCCGCGGCGCAGGGCCGCATCATCCTGTTCAACGACGCCGACATCATTGCGTCGCCGGACCTGCTCGCGCGCCACCTCGCGCATCACGACCAGCCCGGCGTGCGTGCGGTCGTCGGGATGGAAGTGCAGGTCGCCTCGTACGAAGACTACGTCGCCAAGCGCGACGACCGCGCGAAGCGTGACCCGCTGCACGGCGAGAAATCGAAGCGCCTGTCGTGGCTGTACTTCCTCACCGGGAACGCATCGGTGCCGAAGGCCGAGTTGGATCGGGTCGGCCGCTTCGACGAGGACTTCACCGGGTACGGCCACGAGGACCTGGAACTGGGTTTCCGCTTGCAGCGCGCCGGCGTCCCGATCGTGTACGAGCCGAACGCGGTGAACTACCACTGGGACCCCGTCGCGTGGGACAAGCAGCAGGAGAAGTACGAACTGGCGGGGCGCTCGACGGTGCGTTTCTACCGCAAGCATCCCGTGTGGGACGTGCAGCTGCGGCTCGGCATGACGCCGGTCTCGCTGGTGCTGCACTCGCTCGTGAAGAACGTTGCACCGCTGGAGCGCTGGATCGAGAACAACGCCGACCGCCCCGGCTTCGCGCGCACGCTCTCGTACCAATATCACTACCTCACCGGAGTCAAGGCCGCCCTACGTGGATAGCAGCATCTCGCAATTCCTTCGCATGAGCCCGGACGTCCCGCGCGTCACGTGCGGCGCGCTCACCGCCGCCGACGTCGGCCGTGCCGTCGAACTGAACGGCTGGGTGCACCGGCGCCGCGACCACGGCGGTTTGATCTTCATCGACCTGCGCGACTGGACCGGGCTGACCCAGCTCGTCTTCAACCCCGCGACGAACGACACGCAGTCGGCGGTCTTCCGGCAGGCGGAGGAACTGCGCAGCGAGTTCGTCGTCGGCGTGCGCGGCATCGTGCAGAAGCGGCCGGCGGGCACGGAGAACCCGAAGCTCGCGACCGGCGAGATCGAGGTCGCGGTCGAGTCGATCCGCGTCGAGAACGAGTCGAAGACGCCGCCGTTCGTCGTCGCGTCAGACGACGAGCCGGCCGAAGACGTGCGGCTGCAGTACCGCTACCTCGACCTGCGCCGGCCGCGGATGCAGCGCAACCTGCGCATGCGCCACACGATCGTCAAGGCGATCCGCGACTACTTCGACGAGCACGACTTCGTCGAGATCGAGACGCCGAACCTCATCAAGTCGACGCCCGAAGGCGCGCGCGACTACCTCGTGCCCTCGCGCGTCCACCGCGGCACCTTCTACGCGCTCCCGCAGTCGCCGCAGATCCTCAAGCAAATTCTGATGATCGGCGGGATGGGCCGCTACATGCAGATCGCGCGCTGCTTCCGCGACGAGGACCCGCGCGCCGACCGCCAGCCCGAGTTCACGCAGGTCGACGTCGAGATGACGTTCGTCGAACAAGACGACGTCCTGCGCATGATGGAAGGCTGCGTGCGCTACGTGTGGCGGCGCGCGCTCGGCGCGGTAATCCCCGATCCGCTCCCACGCCTCACGTACGCCGAAGCGATGACGCGCTACGGCTCCGACAAGCCTGATCTGCGCTTCGGCCTCGACTTGGTCGACGTGGACGACCTCTTCCGCGGCGGCGCGTTCGGCCTGTTCGCGAGCCTCGCGGAGAGCAATGACAACCGCATTGTGGCGGTGCGCTGGCCGGGCGGCGCGGCGCTCTCGCGCCGTGACTTCGACGCGGTCACGGAACTGGCGAAGCAGTTCGGCGCGAAGGGGCTGGCCTACGTGACGTTCGCGCCCGACGGCGTGAAGGGCTCGATCGCGCGCTTCGTCGACGACGCGCTCGCTGCGGCGCTGCGCGCGGAAACCCGTGCTGAAGACGGCGACGCGCTGCTGTTCGTCGGCGACGCGCGCGGCGCGGCGTCCGACGTCGCCGGGAAACTGCGGCTCGAGATCGGCGACCGCCTCGGCTTGCGCAAGCCCGAAGACTTCGCGTTCTGCTGGGTGAGCGGGTTTCCGCTGTTCGAGAAAGATCCCGAAACCGGCGAGATCACGTTCTCACACCACCCGTTCACCTCGCCGGCGCCGGGCCAGGAAGCGCTGTTCGACAGCGATCCGCTCGCGATCACCGCGCAGCACTACGACCTCGTGCTGAACGGCTACGAGTTGGGCAGCGGCTCGATCCGCAACCACACGGTGGAATTCCAGCGCAAGGTCTTCCGCCGGCTCGGCCTGGGCGACGAGCAGATCGAAGACCGCTTCGGCTTCTTCAT
Organism: Vulcanimicrobiota bacterium; assembly: GCA_019233415.1. GTDB lineage: Bacteria > Vulcanimicrobiota > Vulcanimicrobiia > Vulcanimicrobiales > Vulcanimicrobiaceae > Vulcanimicrobium. The sequence goes on along the minus strand of JAFAMK010000207.1, from coordinate 13,436 downwards.
GGAAGCGCTTGCGTACGGCGCGCCGCCGCACGGCGGGATGGCACTCGGCATCGACCGCATCGTGATGCTCGCCTGCGGCGAGTCGAGCATCCGCGACGTCATCGCGTTCCCGAAGAACCAGATGGCGCGCGACCTGATGATGGACGCTCCGTCCACCGTCCCCGATCAGGCCCTGCGCGATCTCGGGCTGCGCATCGTGCAGCCCGCCCCGGTCACGTAAAAGGGCGAAAGTCTCGCCGCGTTTCGCGGAAGAGCATTTTCTTGTTCAGCTCGCGTAACGCGTCGATCGAGCGTTTGTGCTCGTCGGAGCGGCCGTACTTGTTGGCGGCGCGCAGCGAGGCGTCGAGACTCCGCTCACGGGCCGCGTAGACGAGAAATGCGCCGAGGTCGCGGTCGTCGATGCGGAATTCCATGATGAGAACTTCTATGCCCACCTGTGAAATTCGCTATGCCGGCAGGGGCTCGGATGCAAAGAAACGGCGCCTTTTACCCATATTTGAGGTCAATTATTCATGCGCCGTCGCGCCCAATTTGACAGCGCGCGTAAAGACAGCGTCGAGCATCGGTTCGGTGAGCACGCCGGTGTTCGTGTTCTGGCGGCTCGGATGGTATGAAGCGAGCACCGTCACACCGCGTGAATGCGGCAAATCGACGATCGTCTCGGCGAGATGAGCGAACGGCGCGCGCAGCGTGCGGTATGTGCCGCTCTCCTTCACGAGCGCGTGCGTCGTGTCGTCGGCGAGCTTTCCGAGCGTCACGACGACACGCACGTTGCGCAGTAGCAAGAACTCGTCACGCAGATACGGGAAACACCGCGCGCGCTGCGCCGACGTCGGCTTGTTCGCGGGCGGCGCGCAGCGCACGGCCGCGGTGATGAACGTGTCGTGCAGCACGAGTCCGTCCTCGCGGTTCGTCGCGACCGGCTGGCTCGCGAGGCCGGCGCGGTGCAGCGCGCGATACAGCCAGTCGCCGCTCCCGTCGCCGGTGAACATGCGCCCGGTGCGGTTCGAACCGTGGGCGCCCGGCGCGAGTCCGACCAGCACGATCCGCGCGTTCGGGTCGCCAAAGCCGGGGACGGGCTTCGCCCAGTAGTCCTGGTCGAGGAACGCGCGCTTCTTGACGCGGCCGACCTCCGCGCAGTAGGCGCGCAGCTCCGGGCACTTGCGGCAGGCGACGACGCGGCGTTCGATCGTGGCGAGTTCGGCAGGCACGGGGGCCTTCGGTTCGACGGCACCGGCCGGTGCGACTCTACGCGTAGCCCCGGCCAGGCGACGTTCGCTAGGTCAGGCCGACTTCGTCTGGTGGAGCCAGACGCGGTTGCCGTCGGGATCGACGGCCATCGAGATGTGGCAGTTCGGCAGGTCGTGCGGTTCGGTGATCTCGATTCCGCGCGGGGCGAGCGACGCGCGCAGCGCGGGGATGTCGTCGACTTCGATCGCGAGCGACTGCGCCGTCCCCGGCGTGCCGCACTGCTCGAAGGTGCCGATCCCGAACGTGCCGCCGCCGACGTCGAACTCGACCCACGCGTCGAAGTCGAGCCCGCCCTTCGTCAGTCCGAGGGCCTCGTAGAAGGCGACCGCGCGCGGCACGTCGGTCACCGGATACATCGTGAAAGCGATCGCTTTTGCCATGCGGCGCCGCTTCTCACGTGCCTTCAGGTTCTCCCGTGGCTCAGATGAGCCCGGGGAAACCCAGCCGTTCGAGCGCTGCGTAGGCGACGACGCCGACGGCGGTCGAGAGGTTGATCGACCGGACCGCACCCGCCCGCATCGGAATGCGCAGCGCACGTTCCGCATGCGCATCGAGCAGCGCCTGCGGCAGCCCCGCCGTCTCCTTGCCGAAGACGATCGCGTCACCGCGCACGAATGCTGCATCAGCGTACGCGCGGGTCGCGCGCGTCGAGAGCAGCCACAACCGCTCGGGCGAAAAGGCGGCAAGGAACGCGTCGAGCGACGGATGCACGACGACCTGCAGCGCATCCCAGTAGTCGAGCCCGGCGCGCTTCAGCTCGCGGTCGTCGATCCGAAACCCGAGCGGCTCGACGAGGTGCAGCGCACATCCCGTCGCCGCACACAACCGCGCCACGTTCCCCGTATTCGGCGGAATCTCAGGCTCGACCAGCACAACATGCAACGGCGCCGCACCAACCGCATCCGCCGCAACGACCCGCTCCTGCGGCTGTGCTCCCGTCATCCTGAGCCCATCCCCCGTCATCCTGAGCTTGTCGAAGGACTGTTCGCGAGCGCGACCAGCTCGTCGGTGCGCGCGCGCGGCGCGATCAGGTACGCGACGCCGCCGCACGAACGGAAGACGGCGTCGAGCGCGGCGCGCGGGTAGTGCGTCGCGACCGCCGGATGGGCGGGATCGTTGACGTGCACGTGCGCGAGGTCGAGCCCGCGCACGACGAGCAAATGCCCGTCGCTGTGTTCGAGCGGCGCGCCGGGGAGCTCACCCGGTGTCCAGCCGATCGAGATGACGACCGGGAAGCCGGCGGCGACGAACGCCGCGACGTGGTCGATCCCGCGCAAGTACGCGACGATCCCGCGCAGACCGCATGCGCCCGCGTATGCGGCGTTGAACGCCCAGTTCCCGGTCCCGCCGTATGCCTCGTCGTAGATGCCGCGCGCGACGGTCGGCACGTCGGCCGGAACGCCATAGTAGCGCAGCATCATCGCGAGCGACGCCGCCGAGCACCAGCCGCGCTCGTTCGGATACGCCGGAAGATACTGCGTGAGCTTCGGCACCGGCAGCGTGTCGGCGTTCGTGTGCGCCGGCGCCCGCGCGTCGGGCGGCGGCGGGATCGCCACCGCGACGGCGTCGAGTTCCACGGTGCTGGCGACGCCGATCGCCGAGAGCGGCACGTCGCTGTCGAGCACGTCGACCGCGATCCGCGTCTTCGCGTCGGCGCCGTCGAGCGAGCGCCGCTCGTGCGGCGACCAGCGCGCGTAGAGCAGCGGCTCGGAGACCGACGCGTCGCTGCGGTGCGCGACGAGCGCGATCCCGCCGCTCGCCGCGCGCGTATTCCACGAGACGACCGCGCGACGCGCCCCGGGAACGCGCAGCAGCGCGTGCGTCCCGGGCCGGTCGATCAGCCGCAGCATCCTAAATGCGCCACTCCCAGCAGTTCCAGTAGTTCGAGATGTACGACGCGGGCTTCCAGTTCTTCAGGTCGCTGTTGACCGCCGAATACGAGTTCTGCCAGTAGAGATACACCACCGGCACGAGCGCGTGAACGCGTTCGGCTTCCTGCTGGTAGAGCGCCTTGCGTTTCGCGCGGTCGAACGTCAGCAGCGCGTCGTGGCTTGTTTCCGTGAGCACCGGGTCGTTCAACCAGGTCGTGTTCGCGCCGTGCGGCGGTATGAACTTGCCGCTCCACAGTCCCTCGTTGTCGGGGTCGGGCGCATTGGTGTAGATCGTGAACTCGCTGTCGAAGTGGCCGGTGTAGATCGGGCCGCTCTGCGCGAACAGCAGGCTCGTCGGATAGTTCTTGATCTCCAGCTGAACGCCGACGTTCTTCAGCTCCTGCTGCATCTGCACTTCGGCCTGCACGTTCGCCGGCTTCGACGGCGTCGTCGAGACCGAGAACGCGAGCGGCGCGCCGTTCTTCGCGCGCACGCCGTTCGGCCCGGCGACCCAGCCCGCGGCGTCGAGCAGTTTCTTCGCGTCGGCGAGGTCGTACGGGTAGTCGGTGATCTTCGCCGGCGCGGCCCACGAGCTCGGGAGGATGTCGCTGACCGCGCGCACGTTGAACCCGTGGTAGATCGTCTGGTTCATGCGGTCCCAGTCGATCGCCTCGGCGATCGCGCGGCGCACGCGCACGTCCGACAGCTGCGGCCGCGACGTGTTGAACTCGAGGCGCCGGTAGTTCGCGCTGAGCTGCTTCGTGACGGTGTAGCCCTTCAGCTCGTTCAGGCGCGGAATCTGCACCTCGGGGAGCGATTCGTAGACGTCGACCTCGTGCGTGGCGAGCTGGTTGAAGAGCGTGTCCGCGTTCGGCACGATCTTGTAGGTGATCGCGTCGAGCCCGGGCTTTCCGCGCCAGTAGTACGGGTTCGGCGCGAATTCGAGCGACGCGCCGTGGTTCCACTGCGTGAGCACGAACGGCCCCGACGAGACCGGCTTCGTGTTGAACGGCGCGTGGTTGAGGTCGGGCAAGTCCTTCAGCAGGTGCGCCGGAAGCGGCGGATAGCCCGCACCGCCGAACGCCCAAATCCCGAGAATTCCCGAATAGACTTGCTTGAGGTGCACGACTGCAGTGAGCGGGTTCGGCAGGTCGATCGTCGTGATGTCGTCCCAGCCGACGCGCAGCTTCGTGTTGTTATTGTTGTTCATCACCGCGTGCCAGGTGAAGACGAAGTCGTTCGCGTCGAACGGTGCGCCGTCCGACCAGCGCATGTTCGGGCGGAAGTGCAGCGTGATCGTCTTGCCGTCGCGGCTGATCCCGCCGTTCGCGAGCGTCGGAACCGTGCTCACCGCGGCGGGGACGAAGTTACCGTCGGGATCGTAGCGGAACAGCGGCTCGAAGATGAGGTTCGCGATCTGATCGGTCGCGTCGGTGTGCGCGAACATCTCGTTGAGGTTGTCCGGCTCTTCCCCGGCCGACCCGATCACGAGGCGCCCCGGATGCGTCCACGGGTCGCGCCCGCCGGCGGTCTGCGTCTGCTCGACCTTCGTGCACGCGCCGAGCAGCAGCGCACACGCGGCGGCGAGCGCGACGAGCCTACGCATGGAGCACCTCCGTCTTCGCGAGCGCCGGCGCGATCGCGTCGTAGAACGCGTGCGGCCCGTTGCGCACGAGGTCGTCGCACGGCAGGCCCGTCTCGGTGCGTGCGCGCTCGATCTCGGCGCGCGCCCGTTCGTCGTCGCAGCCGCGCGTGTTGAGCGCGATCCCGACGACGCGCGCCGGCTTGACCGTTGCGCACAGCGCCTCGTACGTGCGGATCAGCGCGCGGTAGGACAGGATCGGCACGTCGTAGTCCTCGATCCTCGTGCGCTCGACCGCGTGAACGAGAACGAGCGCGTCGGGCGCACCGCCGTACAGCAGCGCCAGCGTCACCGGTGCGAAGGCGGGGTTGTTGATCCCGCCCTGGCCTTCGAGAAAGAGCAGGTCATGCCCGCGGTGCTCGCCTTCGAGGACGAGCTGCTCGGCAGCGCCGGGCGCGAAGTCGGCGACGACGCGATCGATCGCGGTTCCCCAGCCGGCGATCGCGATCCCGATCTGCCCGGTCGGGACGAACGCCGCGTCGACGCCTCGCTGGCGCGCCGCGCGCGTCAGTTCCAGCGACGCGGTCATCTTCCCGACCGCGGCGTCGCTTCCGACGGTCAGGACGATCTTCGCCTTAACGTCCCAGGCCGCGCCGGAGAAGAGCGGCGCTGCCGGCGGCAGGCGCAGGTCCCAGATGCGCGTGTCGTGCTCGTTCGCGAGCGCGACGAACTCGGGATCGTCGTTCAGCATCGCGTGCAGCCCGCTGACGATTTCGAGCCGCGCGCGCAGCGCGGCGCGGATTGCCGCGCGGAAGTCTTCGGGCAGCTTGCCGCCGGCCGGCGCGATCCCGACCAGCAGCGAGGTCGGCGCGAACGCCAGCCCGTCGTCGATCGACGCGACGATCGGCGCGTCGCTGCCGAGGTACGGCAGCACGTCGCGCACGCGCTTGCCGGCGTGGTCGGGATCGACGACGGCGACGACGGTGTCGGACGAGTACGCGATCACCCCGTGCGCCATCTTCGCCGCGCGCGAGGTGAACGCGTGCGGCGCGAGGACGACGTACCGGCGGGTCAGCGCGCGATCTCCGCGCGGGCGTCGGGCGCGAACGCGGCCGTGTCCGCGATCTGGCGCACGCCGAGCCCCGGCCCGTCGGGCAGCACGATCTTCCCGTCGTCGTACGTGATCCCGGCGAACGGATCGTCCGCGGTGAGGAACGGCCCGTCGAGGTCGGCCCAGTCGACGAGCGGGCTCAGGTGCGCCGCCGCCGTCGTGAGAATCTGCGTCTCGACCATGCAGCCCAGCATGATCTTGAACCCCATCGCGCGCGCCGTGTGGATCATCGCCAGCGCGCCGCGCATCCCGCCGCACTTGACGAGCTTCACGTTGATCCCGTCGACGCAGCCGAGCAGCGCCGGCAGATCGTTCGCGTCCTTCGAATCTTCGTCGACGACGATCGGGATCGGCGAGCGCTCGCGAATCCAGCGCAGCTTCTCCGGTGATCCGGCCGGGATCGGCTGCTCGCAGAACTCGATCTCGTGCTTCGCCATCGCGGTCAGCAACGCGACGGTCTGTTCCGGCGTCCAGCCTTCGTTCGCATCGACGCGAATCGTACCAGTGTAGATCGTGCGAATCGCCTCGATCGTCTCCAGCTCCGCGCCCTTGCCGAGCTTCACCTTGAGGACGGGATGCGAACCGACTTCGCGCACCTTCGCCAGCATCTCGTCGAGCGGCGCGATCCCGATCGTGAACGATGTGCGCGGCGTATTCGCCGGATCGAGCCCGAGCAGACGCCACAGCGGGCGGTCGAGGTCCTTGCCGATGCAGTCGTGCAGCGCGACGTCGAGCCCGCAGCGCTGCGCCGGCGGAAGCCCGTCCAGCAGCCGTTCGAGCGCGTACGGATCGTCGCCGAGCCGCAGCGCGCCGAGCGCCGCCGCAACGCTCTCGACACTCTCGTGGTACCGTGAGGTCGGCGCGCTCTCGCCGAACGCCTCGATCCCGTTCCAGCGCAGTCGAATGAGCGCGGTGCTCGCGACGTCCTCCGAGGAGCGCGAAATGGTAAAGGTGTGCTTGAGCGGCAGTTCGAGCGGTTCGACCGCAAGCGTCATCGGCGTCACGCGGTGCCGTTCATGCTCCGGCCCGTCCGGCCCCTGCTACAGGCAAACCGTACGTGGCGGCTGCGCTTCCACGTTCGCCAGCCGGCCGTTCGCGTCGAACGTAAATGCGACGGAGAGATATGTTCCGCATCCGAAGCCATGGTTGCTGTCGAATTCGATGACGTGGCGTTCGGGCTTCTCGTCGGGAAGGTACTTCTTCAGCTCGGACGACGTCTCGGGCCACCGCATGTCGCGCGACTGCAACGTCGTCTGCACTGTCGACCGCGGCATTCCAGGGTGTATCGTCTTCAGGATCCAGTCGATCTTAGCGCGTGCCGCGTGTTCGAGGCGATCGTTCATCATGTCGAACGCCCCGGCGAAGATCAAGCCGAAGCGTGCTTTGTCGGCCGTGTTGTCGTACTGCTGTTTCAGCGCCGCGCCGGCGTTGCCGCTGTCGACGAAGGCTTCGAAATAGGTGCCAATCGTCGCATCGTCGCTTCCTGCCGGCACCATATCGGTATAGAACTCGTATTCGTCGATCAGGCTATTCCGCTCGATCAGATATGTGCCGTCGCCCTGGCGACCGCCGTAGTGCGCCCACTGCCCGCTCGGCAGGCGTACCGTCTTTGCGCTGAGCGGCGTTTTGTACAGGCCACCCGTGGCGAGCTTCAGATCCTGGTCGCTGACGGCACGAGCCGCCTCGTCGACCGACGGGTCGGGCGTCGGCGTCGGAACGGATGGTGCGAGCGCCGCCAGCTTGGCATCCATGTCGCTGAGGAAGGCGTGGCGAAACCGATACGGATCAGGCGCGCCTGGAGCTTGTGCCTCGTCTTCGGCCGACAGCGCGTCGTAGAGCTGCTTCCAGCGCTCGCCGGCCGTACCCGAATCCATCTCGAGCAAGATGTGCGCATGATTCACCGCGCGCAGGCGCATCGGCGACATTTTCTCGCCGCGATTTTCCCAAATCCAGCCTGGGTCCGATTCGCCGGGATAGAAGGCGATCCGATCGTACGGTGGCATCTCAGAGGGACCCTTCGCGACGTAGTGGACCTCCGCACCGTGTTCGAGCGCAAGGTGCTTGAGGGACACGAGGTCTTGCACCGTCGGCTGCCATCCCGGTGATACACCGAGACAAACCAAAACGGCGAGTAGGACGACACCACGAGCGAGTCTATTCATAGATCGCCGCTAGGGTTCGACGGCGGTGCCCTTCTGATCGCCCGACGCGGTCGGCGGCAGCGCGCCACCGTGACGACCTGCGCAGCCTTGGGCGACGAGCAGGAGCGCGAACACAAGCGTGTGCGCCGGACGGAACGTGGCGCCGCGGCTCGACATGACCGGAGAAGTCCTCTCTTGGCGTTGCGCAGGCACCCGGATGCTCGCTCCTTCTTGGGGCCTGGGATGGTCGCCCTGCGGCACCGCTCGGCTCTGTCAAGGCCTTGACCGTGAGTAGTACGATACCGGAGCGACGACGACTGCGGCGGCGCGCGAAGGTTCTATGGTGGTGGACCACAGAGTAACCACGGGAGCACAAGCTCCGGATACGACCGGCTGGCCGACCCGATCGGGCTGACCACTGGGCGCCCGGGCCGCACCCACCTGCGAGGAAACGCAGGTCTTCAACCAGGTTCCAGACGGTCGCTGCGGTCTCGTCCCCTCGTAACGCGCTAGGCGCGCGCCAGCCGGTGCTCGGCCGCGGCGACGCGCAGCGCCCTCACGGCCGCTGCAGCGGCGTCCCACGGCTCCGCCGCATCGGCCAGGTCGAGGATGATCCAGGCGCCGTCACGCCGTGCCGCGACCGCCCCGGGATCGTCCGAGGGCGTCGCGATGAATGCCGGATAGCGGTCTTTCGCGCCGATCTCCGCCGGTTCGAGCAACGCGCTCGGGACGGCGCGCAGCCAGGCGCTGTCGACGTCCTTGAGCAGGTGCTTCACGCCGGCGAGGTCCTCGCCCAGCGTCCCGGGGGCCGCCGCGACGAGCAGCGTGACGTTCGCACCCTTCGCCGCGCGCGCGAGCGCCTTCGCGGCGCGCACCGTCTCGACGAACGTCGCCGGCGGCACCTCGCCCGGCGCCGGCAGCACCGTGCGAATCACCGCCGCGCCGAATCCGGCGGCGACGGCGACGACCTCGTCGCGGAACGCCGCCGTGGCGGCGGGGTCGAGCAGCCCCGGCGCGTCGATCCCGAACGGCACCAGGCCCAGGTCCACCGCGACCTTGCGCAGCTGTGCAACGTACTCGCCGTCGGTGCGGGGAAAATCCGCCATGTCGGCGAGAACGCCGTCGGCCCCGAGCAGCGAGGCGCAGCGCTCGACCCACTCCAGCTGCGTGAGCGCGCCGCCGGCGAGCGGTCGTCGGAACGTCGAACTCGAAACGGCGATACGCACCGCCGCCCCATTCCGCAGGAGCACCGCGTGAACATTCGACCGCTCGGGAGCGCGCGCCGTTGATCGACCGGCAGACGCTCGGGAACCTCGTCCCGCTCGCCGCGGTCGTGATCGCGCTCGCCGAGTATCTGCTCGACCACACCTATCCGCGCTACGCGAGCCCGTGGTTCTGGATCGCGCTCGTCGCGACCGTCGGGCTGCTCGTCCTGGTACAGGTGCTGCGCTTCACCGGGGCGCGCAAGCCGGACACGGCGAAGCCCGACTACTCCGCCACGACCCTGATCCGCCGCCGCACCGATCCCGAGGACCGAGGTTAGACCGCACCGATGCAACTGCTCGAACCCCAGACGCTCGCCGTCCAAGATCCGGAGCTGTACGCCGCGATCGAGAACGAGGAGCGCCGCCAGCGCGACAACCTGGAGCTGATCGCGTCGGAAAACTACGCCAGCCGCGCGGTGCGCGAAGCGACGGCATCGGTGCTGACCAACAAGTACGCCGAAGGCTATCCGGGGAAGCGGTACTACGGCGGGTGCGAGTTCGTCGACGTCGCCGAGACGCTCGCGATCGAGCGGCTGAAGAAACTGTTCGGCGCGGCCCACGCGAACGTCCAGCCGCACGCGGGCGCGCAGGCGAACATGGCGGTCGCAATGGCGGTGCTGCAGCCGGGCGACACGCTCCTGGGCATGTCGCTCGCGCACGGCGGGCACCTCACGCACGGAACGAAAGTCTCGTACAGCGGCAAGCTCTACAACGCGGTCGCCTATGGCGTGCGCCAGGACACCGAGCTGATCGACTTCGACCAAGTTCGCGCGCTCGCGCGCGAGTACAAGCCGAAGCTCATCATCGCCGGCGCGAGTGCCTACCCGCGCACGATGGGGTACGCGCCGTTCCGCGAGATCGCCGACGAGGTCGGCGCAACGTTCATGGTCGACATGGCGCACATCGCCGGGCTCGTCGCGACGGGACTCCATCCGTCGCCGGTTCCGCTAGCCGACTTCGTCACGTCGACGACGCACAAGACGTTGCGCGGCCCGCGCGGCGGCCTGATTCTCACGACCGAGCAGTATGCCGCCGCCGTCGACAAGAGCGTCTTCCCCGGCATCCAAGGCGGCCCGTTCATGCACATCATCGCGGCGAAGGCGGTCGCGTTCGGCGAGGCGCTGCAGCCCGCGTTCAAGCAGTACCAGCAGCAGGTTCTCGTCAACGCGCGCGCGATGGGCGAGGAGCTGCAGCGCGCGGGTGCGCGCCTCGTCGGCGGCGGAACCGACACGCACCTGCTGCTCGTCGACCTCACGCCGAAGAACCTCACCGGCAAAGCGGTCGAGCAATACCTCGACGAGATTCGCATCACCGTCAACAAGAACGCGATCCCGTTCGACCCGCAGAAGCCCGCGGTGACGAGCGGCATCCGCATCGGCTCGCCGGCGATCACCTCGCGCGGCTTCGACGAGAACGACGCCCGCGAAGTCGGCCGCATCATCGGCGAAGCCCTCACCGACATCGAAGCCGGCGCAAAGAAAGCCGCACTCCGCGCCCGCGTCGCCGAACTAACCGCAAAGCACGACGTCCCGTAAGTGAGCACGCTCGAAGCGTCGGGACCGATCGTTGGACGAGCGGCGGTGGACGATCGCGACGCCAAGGCGCTCTTGAAGGTCATGCGTGCGCAGTACGGGTTCTTTACGCAGCCGCGAATGTTTCTGTACTGCGCCATGTCGGCGGTGTTGGCCGCAATCCTATGCATGGAAGGCTATCCGGGGTTCCCGACGCTCTTCATTGCCCTCGCCCTCGTGTTCTACGGACTGGCATTTTTCGCCGGAATCCGATCCGGTCGAATGATGCAAACCTCGTTTTCGCACGGGCAAGAGCGCGAGGTCGAGGTCAACGGTCAAGGCGTGACGGTGAGTGAACCCGGAATGCGAGTCGAGTACGCTTGGGCAAGGTTCGCTCGCGCCTATGAGACGCGCGAGCATTTCGCCCTCATTTCCGGCCCAGGCGCTGTCCTCGTGCCGAAGCGGTCGTTTCAGGGCAACGACCTCGAGCGTGCTCGCGACGAGATTACGGCGCACATCACCGTGCGGCCGATTCGATGACCGCGTCGGCGCAGATCGATACCGAGCGGCTCGTTCTGCGCGAGCCGCTCGAATCGGACGCGATACAGTTGCGCGACTATCATGTCGGCAACGCGGAGCGCTTCGACCGCTGGGAGCCCAAGCGCGGGACCGAGGTCGAGGCGTATCGTCGCTGGGTCGAGTGGCGCCGGGACGAGCGCGGCGCGTCGCGCGGGCTGACGTTCCTCGCCTTCGACCGCGCCGCGCCGGGAACGCTCGTCGGCCTGGTCAGCTTCGACGCGATGACGACACACCCGGCGCGCACCGCGATGATCAGCTACTCGGTCGACGGCGCCTACGAAGGCCGCGGCTACGCGCGCGAAACCGTCGGCGCAATGATCGACTACGGCCTCGGCGCGCTCGCACTCGACGCGATCAGCGCGAACTACGACCCGGCCAACGCGCGCAGCGGCGGCCTTCTGGCCCGACTCGGCTTCACGGTAGTCGCGACGACACCGGCAATCCCCGGCGCCGAGCAGTTCATGCGCGCCCAAGTCCTCGCGATGCTCACCCGGCCTACTGCGCCGGGGTGAAGAAGATCCCGCCGACCTTGCCGTCAGCGTCGGTGCTGTAGACGAAGCGGACGGCACCGTTCGGCGCGTTCACGCGGTAGACGTAGGCCGTGACACCGCCGGCGAGCGACTGTTTTCCGCGAAAGACGAACGCCGTCGGCGCGCCGAGCGCGACTAGGCCGGCCGAGACTTGCCGCACCGTCGCATCGTTCATTGCTGCGCGCATCGCCGCATCGTAGTTGGTCGTGTCGAGCTGCCCGGCGCGCCAGCGTTCGTACTCGGCCCGCGCCGCGGTCGTGATTGCCGCGTCTTCGCCGGCCGCGGGCGTCGTCTCGCTCTGCCGCTCCTGTGCGAGCTGCGCCTCGGACGGTGGGACGACTGCGCGAAACGCGGCGCGCACGATCGCGGTCTCATCGAAGCCGACGCTGTTGCCGAAGACGACGATCGCAATGTGCTGGTCGGGGAAGTACGCGTTGCGCGTGTTCGCGCCGATGACGCCGCCGTTGTGCCAGATCATCGCGTGTCCGTCGATCTGCTCGTGCAGCCAGCCCATTGCGTACACGGTCTTCGCGCCGCCGGGAAGCTGCGGCGGCGTCGTCATCGCGCGCACCGTGCTCGCGTCGAGGAGGCGTCCGCCGAAGAACGCCTCGTCCCAGCGTACGAGATCGGCTGGCGTCGCGTAGAGCGCGCCGGCCGAGAAGGTCGCCTGCGGGCTCCACGGCTTCACCGCTGCCGTACCGGTTTGGGCCTCGTAGCCGCGCGCGACGTCGGCGTCGTCCGGCGGTGGCCCGAAGGTGAGGTGCGTGAGCCCGAGCGGCACGGCGATTCGCTCATGCACGAAGCGCGCGTACGGGATGCCGGAGACGGCCTCGACGATCATTCCGAGGACGAGGTAGTTCGTGTTGCTGTACTCGTAGCGCGTCCCCGGCGCGAAGCCGAGCGGGGCGTTCGCGATCAGCGCCAGCAGTTCCGCCGGTGTGATCGTCTTCGACGTGGCGAACTTCTGCAGAAAGCCGGGCACGGCCGTGAAGTTTGCGAGGCCCGTCGTCTGCTGCAGCAGGTTGCGCACCGTGTAGTCGTTGCCGTGCGGCGCGTGCGGGACGTATCGCGCGGCCGGCGCGTCGAGCGTAACCTTGCCGTCGCGCGCGAGCAGCATGATCGCTGCCGCGGTGAACTGCTTGGTGATCGAGCCAATCGGGAAGACCGTGTCGGCGTCGACCGGGAGTTTGGCGCCGACGTCGCGCTGGCCGAACCCGTTCGCATAGACGATCGTGCCGCCGCGTGCGACCGTTACGCTGACCCCGCGCGTCTCTGTCGCCGCCATCGCCTTCGCGACGGCCTCCTCGATCGGTGACCGCTGCGCCGCCGAAAGCTGGAGTGGCGCGTCCTCTGCAAACGCGGCTTCCGGCATGGCCGCTGCGCCGGCGAGTGCGGCCGCGGAAGACGCGATGAAGCGACGACGGATCATGGAACCTCCTACTCGATCGGCCACAGCGGGTTGCGCCCTTCCGCTACCGAACCGCGGCGGCGTGCCTGATTCGTCGCCCCTGATCGTCGACCACCCCGCGGTCCAGGACCGGCTCGCCCGGCTGCGCGACGCCACGACGCCGACGCCGGTGTTCCGGCGGCTCGTC
>JAFAMK010000388.1 GCA_019233415.1 Vulcanimicrobiota bacterium | reverse complement strand
GCGAGAGCGACAGCGGCGTCGACACTTCGCCGGTCACCGCAATACGGTGCGCGGTCGCATCGACGCTCTGTAGGACATTTGCAAGATGCCAGTGGACGAAGAACGCGTCATTCGGCGTGTAGACGCCGTTGTCGAAGATCGCGAACGGCGTCTCGAGCTGCGGCGGCCGTGGCGTCATCGACAGCAGCGGGTGCTTCTGCGAGAAGGCGATCAGCGGCCGGTCTCCGTTGGCGAACGGCAACTGTACCATGTCGGCACGCGCACCGGTGGGAAGCGCGGTTGCGGCAAATGTGGCCGCCCCGCCAGCGAGAAAGCGACGACGATCGATCTCGGTCACGCGGGTCTCCTGCGCGGTTGAGCGCAAGGCAAACTTAAGGTCTTGCGGCGGTCGCCCGCCTGCCGCCGCGTCGCCCCATTTCAGCCGGCAGCGAGCGGCTCCATCAGCCCGAAGACGTTCCCCTCGGTGTCCTCGACGAAGGAGAGGTCCCCGACGGTCGGGATGGTCACGCGTTCCATGACGATCTTTCCGCCTGCGCCGCGGACCGCGCGCAGCGCCGCATCGAGGTCCGCGACGTTCACCGTGCATTCGAAGCCGACGGTTCGCGTGCCGGGAACCAGCTCGCGCCGGCCCTGCAGCGAGCCGATCGGGGCGCCGCCGGTTTCGATCATGTAGAAGTTCGGCGGGCCCCACGCCGCGAAGCGCCACCCGAGCACCGCTTCGTAGAAGCCGCGCGCGCGGCCGACGTCGTCCGCGTTGATCGCGAAATGCGAGATCGGATGGGAAGGGAGTCGGTCGTCGTGCATGGGGAGAGCATAGCCGATCCCGCGGATGCCCGTCTCACGCCCGCCGGCCATGCGGTGTCGCGATCCCGCCACGACGAGCGCCATCCCGTGCGCTGGTACGGGCTCGGCTTCCGCGCGACGGCGCTGCAGCCGCCGGCTCCGCCCGGCTGGAACCGTCTGTTCCTGACCCGAAGCGGTGCCTGTCTGACGCGCGCACCGGGGCTGCTCACGACCATCGCGGCGCGCCACGGGCTGCTCGTCGGCGAGCGCGTCGAGGTCGCGCTGCACGCCCCCGAGCACGCCGAACTGCGCATTCTCTACGTCGCCGCACGCGATGCAGTACGCACGCGTACGGTCGTCGTGATGCCGCTGCTGCGTGCGCTCGTCGACCGCGTCGTCGAGCGCGGCGCACTCGACGCCCACGATCCGCGCGACCGACGGCTGATCGAGGTGATCGTCGACGAGATCGAATCGCTCGCCGATGCGCCGTTCGGGCTCGCGCTGCCGCACGATCCGCGTGCGCGCCATGTTGCCGAATACTGTCTCACGACTGCGAACGCCGATGCACCGCCGCCGTCGACCGAGCACCTCGCGGGTCGCGCAGACAAGCCCGAGAACGCTTGAACGGCTGTTTCTCGCGCAGACGGGGTGCAGCGTCGGGCGCTGGCGGCGCCGGATGCTGCTGCTCCTCGCGCAGCGCGCCGTCGCGGCGGGCAGCACGGTCACCGACGCGGCCTACGAGGCCGGCTACGCGTCGCCGAGCGCGTTCATCGCCGCGTTTCGGGCGGCGTTCGGCGTCACGCCGGGCCGCAGCCAGCGCTAGCGAGCGGCGGTTTGCGCAACGGCGCCATCGCTCGTGTCGTTCTCAGAGTATCCTCACCTCGGATTCATTCGAACCCAGCATTCATCCGGAGGATTCCATGCTCGACAGACGACTTGGCCCGGCGGTCGTCGCGGCGCTGATCGGCACGTTTACGGTGCTGCAGGGCGCGACGCCGGCGCTCGCCGACCGCGACGATCATCGGTGGCAGCACCACCAGCGCGTCGATCGCGACGACTACCGCCGGTACCACAACCGCGACCGCGACGACCATCGCTACTTCCACAGCACGCCGAACGCGAACTACTACACGAACGGCAATGCGTACAACTACGTCAACCCGAACTGGTACGTGAACAACGCGTACGCCTACCCGTACTCCGTCGGCGCGCCGTACGGGAACAACGGGTACCACAACGGCTGGTACAGCCATCACCGCCACCTGCTCGACCGCGACGACCGCGGCCGCTGGCACGACCGGCGCTAAGCGCCTAAAGCTTCAGCAGGCGCGGATCACGGCGACTTCTCCGTACCGCAGTGCTCCGCGCACTGCTGCAGCAGCTTCGCGACGAGTCCGGTCCAGCCGGTTTGGTGGCTGGCGCCGATCCCGGCTCCGTTGTCGCCGTGGAAGTACTCATAGAACAGGACCTCGTCGCGCCAGCGCGGATCGTCCTGAAACGTCGCGTTCCCGCCAAACACGGGTCGCCGTCCGTCCTCGCCGCGCGTGAAGATGCCGATGAGCCGGTGCGAGAGTTCCGTTGCCACCTCCCACAGCGTCCCCTCGCGTCCGCCGCCGGTCGGCAGCGCGACCCGGTAGTCGTCGCCGAGATAGTGGTGATACTTCTGCAGCGCTTCGACGAGCAGATAGTTGATCGGGAACCAGACCGGCCCGCGCCAGTTGGAGTTTCCGCCGAACAGCCCGCTCGACGATTCGGCCGGCTCGTAGGCGACGCGGTGCACGGCCCCGCCGGCGGCAAGCTCGTACGGGTGCGCGCGGTGATGGCGCGACACCGCGCGAATCCCGTAATCGCCGAAGAACTCGTTCTCGTCGAGCATCGTGCGCAGGATCGTGCGCAGGCGGTCTTCGGTGTGCTCGCCCTTTCCGGCGCCAACGATCGCCAGCATGCGGCGCGCGCCGACCCCTTCGGTCTCCATGCACGCGACGGCGTGCTTCAGCTCGGGCCGGTTCTCGATGAACCACTCCATGCGCCGCGTGAACTCCGGAAGCGCCTCGAGCACGTGCGGCTCGATGATCTCGACCGCGAGCAGCGGGATCAACCCGACGACCGAGCGCACGCGCATCGGTACCTTCGACTCGTCGGGCAGGTGCAGAACGTCGTAGTAGAAGCCGTCGTCCGCGTGCCACAAGCCGCGGCCGCCGAGGTCGTTCATCGCCGCGGCGATGCGCAGGAAGTGCTCGAAGAACTTCGAGGCGATGTCCTCGTAGGCGCGGTTGTGCTGCGCGAGTTCGAGCGCGATCGCCAGCATGTTCAGCGCGTAGACGCCCATCCAGCTGGTCCCGTCCGACTGGTCGATGTGACCGCCGGTCGGCAGCGGCGCGCTGCGGTCGAAGACGCCGATGTTGTCCAACCCGAGGAACCCGCCCTGGAAGACATTGCGACCTGAGCGGTCCTTGCGGTTCACCCACCACGTGAAGTTCAGCAGCAGCTTCTGGAAGACGCGCTCCAGGAACGCGACGTCCGCCACACCCGTCATCTTTGCGTCGATCTTGAACACGCGATGGGCGGCCCAGGCGTGCACGGGAGGGTTGACGTCGTCGAAGGCCCACTCGTATGCCGGAAGCTGGCCGTTCGGGTGCATGAACCACTCGCGCGTGAGCTGCAGCAGCTGGCGCTTCGCGAATTCCGCGTCGACGAGCGCCAGCGGGATGACGTGAAACGCGAGGTCCCAGGCCGCGAACCACGGGTACTCCCAGGTGTCGGGCATCGAGAGGATCTCGTCGCTGTAGAGGTGGCGCCAGTCGCGGTTGCGCCCGTCGCGGTGGCCGTCGGGCGGAGGCGGGCCGGCGGCGTCGCCGTCGAGCCAATCACGCACGACGTAGTGGTACCACTGCTTCGACCAGAGCAGTCCGGCGAACGCGCGTCGCTGCACGGCGCGCGCGTCGTCGGAGAGCGGATAGGGCGTCAGCTCCGCGTAGAACGCGTCGGCTTCGTCGCGCCGCTGCGCGAACGTCGCATCGAACGCCGCACCGAACGGCGCGGGAAGCGCTTCGCGGTCGGTGAGCCGCAGGCGAATCGTCACCGCCTCGCCGGGCGCGAGCGAACGGCGCCAGCGCAGCGCCGCCTTCGTCCCGGTTCCCGCGGGGTTCACGGCGCCCGGACGGCCGTGCACGACGTGCGCGTCGATGCCGTCCTTCACATACGGCGAGTCGTTCGGTCGGCCGTAGAGCCGCTCGCTGTTCGTCTCGTTCTCGGTGAACAGCACCTCGTCCGGTGCGTCGGCATACAACCAGCGCGCGCCGAGCATGACATGGTCGGCAGCGATCACCGTGCTCGCGTCGCAGCGCTCCGCTCGCAGCACGGGCTTCGCCGCGCCGGGCGTCCACGACCACGTATTGCGGAACCACAGCGTCGGGAGCAGGTCGAGCACCGCCTCGTCCGGGCCGCGGTTGAGCGCGGTGACGCGCATCAGGACGTCGTCGGCGCCCGCCTTTGCGTACTCGACCGTGACGTCGAAGTAGCGGTCCTCGGCGAAGGCCCCGGTGTCGAGCAGCTCGTACTCGAGCGCGCCGCGACCGCGACGCGCATTCTCCGCGACGAGCTGCGCGTATGGGAACGCGCGCTGCGGATACTTGTAGAGCATCCGCATGTACGCGTGCGAGGGCACGTTGTCTTGGTAGAAATAGTATTCCTTGACGTCCTCGCCGTGATTGCCTTCGGCGCCGGTGAGGCCGAAGAAGCGCTCCTTGAGGATCGCGTCGTTTCCGTTCCAGAGCGCGAGCGCGAGGCACAGCCGCTGGTGGTTGTCCGAGATGCCCGCGATGCCGTCTTCACCCCAGCGGTACGCGCGCGAACGCGCATGATCGTGCGGAAAGTCGTTCCACGCCGAGCCGTCGGCGCTGTAGTCCTCGCGCACGGTTCCCCACTGGCGCTCGGCGAGATACGGGCCCCAGCGCGACCAGTGTGCCGTGCGCGCCGCGTCGTCGGCGACGCGGCGCCGCTCAGCGCTCGCTTTCATGTCGAACCTCCGGGCGCGCTCGGTGTGGTGAACCGTCAGCGCGGACGCGCTGCGGCAAAGCCGACTACGGGGCAGTCGACGACGATTCCGGCTGGTCCGAACGGCTTGCCGTCGGGCGCGGTCAGCTCCCCGGCTGCGGCGGCGCGCGCGAACGCTGCGGGGTCCGTCAGCCGCGTCGCTTTTCCGGACGCGAGCGCGCTCGCGGTCCACACGCCCGCGTACACGTCCCACAAGGGGCTGTAACCGTTCGACGCGCCGTCGGCGCCGGGGAACGTCGCCTGTACGTTGAGCGGAGAGCGCAGCCGGGCGGCGTTCGCGGCGGTCGCTTCGTCGCCGAGGCCGCCGTGGAGCAGGGCCTGGCCGATCCCTTGCGCCTGCGCGTCGCCGCGCCCGTTGAACAGCACGTCGATCGGAATCTTCGCCCCGGCGCCGGCCTTCGCGAGCAGCGGTGCATAGGTCGAGCGTTCGATCGCCGCGGCGCCCGGGTCGGAGGCGTCGGTGCTGATGTACGCGATCGGCTGACCGGCGGTGAAGCCGCGCGCGAGGACGAGTGTGATCGTCGCGTGCCGGGGATCGCGCGTGTCGATCGCGACGGCTCGGTCGAGGACGTCGCGATGCGTCGTCACGTCGGAGGGATGCTCACCGCTTGCGACGATCGGCGCATTGTAGACGAGATTCGAGCCGCGCGGCTGCACGAACGGCGAGTAGCGCGCGTCGCCGACGCTTCCGGGCTTGGCGACCGCCGGCGCACCGCCGGGGCCGGCGCGCAACACGCGCGCCGGTGCGAAGTCGACCGCACCGCCGAACCGAAACGCGTCGGACGGTCCGTCGACCGTCTGCGCGCCCTCGCCGATCGCGGCGAGCGCAGGCGAGAAGAGAAGACCTTCGCGCTTCGCGACGGCGGCGTCGGAGACGTCCGTCTTGACGTACCAGACGGTCCCCTTCGGCGAGCTGCCGCGGAAGAGCGGCAGCGTGACGGTGTTCGCATCCAGGTCGACGGCGAGTGCCGAAGTGAGGACGACGTTGGTGCGGGCGAGCGGCCGAGCCGAGGCTGGCGCAAGGGTGATCAGGGCGAATCCCGCCGTCGCGGCGAGCGCGAGCATCGCCGGGAGGCGCGGGGAGGTCGAGCGCATCATGATGCCGCGATCCTAGGCGAGAATCGGGAAACGCGCTGTCGGCCTCCTTACACCGCCTACCGTTTAGGGCTTCGTTGCGCTTCGGCTGGGCGGCATCGTGCCGAGCCGGAGCGCGCGCGGGCGCAGTTCGTGGCGCGCGTCGAACGTGCGCACCGAGCGCGTGTAGGTCGAGATGACGATCGACTGCGTGAACGCCGAACCGCGGCGGTAGCGCACGCCGTCGAGGAATTCGCCGTCCGTAACGCCGGTCGCGGCGAACAGCGCTTCTTCGCTTGCGCACAGGTCGTCGAGCGTCAGCGTCTTGCGGATGTCGATCCCTTCCTCCGCGGCGATCGCTTCGTCGGCCTCGTTGCGCGGCCACAGCCGGCCCTGCATCTCGCCGCCGAGCGCCCGCACGGCGCACGCGGCGATCACGCCTTCGGGCGCACCGCCGATACCGGCCAGCACGTCGACGTTGGCGCGATCTTCGAGGACCGCGTAGACCGAGTTCGCGACGTCGCCGTCGCCGAAGACCCGCACCCGCGCGCCCGCGGCGCGAACGGCCTGCATCAGGGGCTCGTTGCGCGGGCGCTCGAGCAGTGCGACGGTCAGGTCGGAGACTTCACGGCCCTTGGCCCGGGCCAGCGCGCGCAGGTTCTCTTCGAGCGGGAGGTCGATCGAGACGACGCCGCGCCCGGCCGGCCCGGTCACCAGCTTGTCCATGTAGGGGACGCGGGTGCGGAAGAGGCTGCCGCGCGGTGCGGCTGCGATCACGGAAATCGCCCCGGGGCCG
>JAFAMK010000317.1 GCA_019233415.1 Vulcanimicrobiota bacterium | reverse complement strand
CGGAAGTGCTCGCGGAACTCAAGACCGGTTCGAGCAAGACCGACATGGACCGCGTTCGATCGGTCGTCGCGCAAATCCAGACCGGCGAGCAGGCCGTGCGGGCGCGGCGCAGCGCGGCGCTGAACGCCGACTGGGGCGCGTTCCGCTGGCTCATCGCCGTGATCGCGCTGGCTTCGACCGGCGTCTCGCTGATCGTGGCCTACCTGCTGGTTCGCTGGGTCGTCGATCGCCTGAAGCTGCTCGAAGCGAAGACGCGGCGCTACTCCGGCGGCCGCGCGTTCGGCGAGCGGCTCGGCGGCGACGACGAGATCGCGCAGCTCGACCGCGCGTTCCACGACATGGCCGACGTGCTGCACGAGCGCGATCGCGAACTTCGGCGCTACAGCCTGCTCGCCGACACGACGCGCGACGCGATGCTCTTCGTCGACCGCGAGACGACCGCGATCCTGGATGCGAACCAGGCGGCGCGCGACCTCTACGGCTATTCGCTCGACGAGCTGGTCGGGATGCACATGCGAGACCTGCGGACCCCCGATCAGGACGAGGAGATCGCCTCGCTGTTCGACGCCGCGGACCGCGGCGGCGCGCTCGTCGAAGCGGTCGCCCGGCGCAAGTCCGGCTCGTCGTTTGCGGTCGAGATCACCGCGCGCACGGCCGAGCTGGACGGCCGCAGCGTCGTGCTCGAGGTCGTGCGCGACATCACCGAGCGCCGGCGCGCGAGTGAGACGCTCTTGCGCGCGCTCGACCAAGCCGTAGCGGCCTCGCAGTTCAAGAGCCAGTTCGTCGCGACGATGAGCCACGAGATTCGCACGCCGATGAGCGCCGTGATCGGGATGACCGAGCTGCTGCTGACGACCGACTTGGGCTCGACCGAGCGCAAGTACGCCGAGATGATCCACGAGTCGGCCGAGACGCTGCTCCGGATCATCAACGACATTCTCGACTTCTCGAAGATGGAAGCCGGGAAGCTCGAGCTGGAGCAGGTCACGTTCGCGCTGGCGCCGGTCGTCGAAGGCGTCGTCGAGCTGCTCGGGACCGGCGCGAAGAGCGACGACGTCACGCTGCTCACCTACATCGCGCCGGAGGTCCCGAAGCTGTTGCACGGCGACCCCTCGCGGCTGCGCCAAGTGCTGTTCAACGTCGTCGGCAATGCGGTGAAGTTCACCGGCCGCGGGAGCGTCGTCGTGTTGGTCGAGCGCGTCGAGGAGCGCGGCGGCACGGTCGTGCTGCGCTTCGAGGTGCGCGACAGCGGGATCGGGATGTCGCCCGAGGTGCTCGCGAGTCTGTTCCAGCCGTTCCAGCAAGGCGACAGCTCGACGACGCGCAAGTTCGGCGGTACCGGGCTCGGGCTCTCGATCGCCAAGCGGATCGTCGAGTTGATGAGCGGCGAGATCGGCGCGATCAGCGAGCCCGGCATCGGGACGATCGTCACGTTCACCGCGGCATTCGGCGCGCGCTCGCTCATCGCGCCCGCTCCGCACGTGCAGCAGTCGCTCGAAGGCGTGCGGATGCTGGTGATCGACGACGACGCCGCCGTGCGCGAGATGCTCGTGCGCTATGCCGCCTCGTGGGGGATAACCGCCTCGGTCGCCGGCGACGCCGACGCGGGGTTCGAGCTGCTGCGCGCCGCGGCGGCGCACGGGCGGCCGTACGACATTGCGATGATCGACTACGTCCTGCCCGGGATGAACGGCCTCGAACTCGGGCGCAAGGTGCGCAACGACCCACGTCTGTTCCCGACGAAGCTGCTGATGATCACCGCGTTCGATACGGTCGTGCGGCGCGAACTGGCCGAGCAGTGGGGTTTCGTCGGATTCGTCGCCAAGCCGATCCGCCAGTCGCCGATCCACGATGCGATCGTCGGCGCGCTGCACAGCGCGTCGCCGCCCGTGCCGCCTGAGGGGCCGGCAGTCTCGGTTCCGGCGCGCGTCCTGCCCGCGCCGTCGTCGGCGCGCCGGCTGCTGGTCGTCGACGACAACACGATCACGCGCAGTTTGGCGGAGCGCCAGCTGGCGACGCTCGGCTACGACGTGTCGACCGCGTCCGACGGCGCGGAAGCGGTGCGGCGCGCGGCGGCGGAGCGCTTCGACGCAATCCTGATGGACTGCAGCATGCCGCAGATGGACGGCTTCGCCGCGACGCGCGCGATCCGCGAGGCCGAACGCGCGAGCGGTGGCCACGTGACGATCATCGCGATGACCGCGAACGCGCTGGACCGCGACCGCGACCGCTGCATCGCGGCCGGGATGGATGACTACCTGGCGAAGCCGATTCGGCTCGACCGGCTCCGCACGACGCTCGCGCACTGGCTGCCGGCGACGGAGCCGGTGCCGTAACAGCTACGCCGAGAGCGTCGTCGCGCGGTCCGCGATGATGCGCTCGGCGTCGTCCTTGTAGCGGCGGCCCCACTCGGCCATCGCGACGATCACCGGTTCGAGCGTTCGGCCGAACGCGGTCAGCTCGTACTCGACGTGCGGCGGGACGACCGGGTAGACGGTGCGCTCGACCAGCCCGTCGGCCTCCAGCTCGCGAAGCTGGAGCGTCAGCATCCGCTGCGTGATCGCGGGGATCTTGCGGCGCAGCTCGTTGAAGCGAAGTTTGCCGGCGAGCAGGTAGTAGAGGATCACGCCCTTCCATTTCCCACCGACCAGTTCGACCGTCCGGCCGACCGAGCAGAGCAGATGGCCGTTCAGTGCCGGCCTCACGGGGTAGTATACAAACGGGTACTACGGCACAGCGATGTGCGTACTTCCGTGAATGAGACCATGCGCGTATCATAGCGCCCATGTCGCCTCGCGTCCACTATGCCTGGTTCGTGGCTGCCGCTACGTTCGCGACCCTCGTCGCGGTCGCCGGAATCCTGACCGCACCGACGATGTTCGTCCAGCCGTTCGAGCACGAGTTCGGCTGGAGCGCGCAGGCGATCGCGATCGCGCAGGGGATTCAAATCGCGCTCTTCGGGCTGACCGGGCCGTTCGCGGCCGCCGCGATGGAACGGTTCGGCGTGCGGAAGACCGTGGTCGCCGCGCTCTGCCTGCTCGCGACCGCCGAAGTGGGCGTGACGTTCGTGCACGCCGCATGGCAGCTTCCGATCTGGGGCGCGATGGTCGGGCTCGGCGCGGGCTCGATCGCGCTTATGTTCGGCGCGACGATCGCGACACGCTGGTTCGACGAGCGGCGCGGCCTCATCATGGGTGTCTTCAGCGCCGGGAACGCGACCGGCGCGCTGATCTTCTATCCCGCGTTCGGCGCGATCGTCGAGCACCTGGGCTGGCGCGCCTGCGCGTACGTGCTGGCAACCGTTGCGCTCGCGCTCATTCCGCTGATCCTGCTCGTCGTTCGC
>JAFAMK010000282.1 GCA_019233415.1 Vulcanimicrobiota bacterium | reverse complement strand
CGCCGTGCGCGCGACGGCAAGGCGATGCGTCGCAGGATCGACGGCGATCCCGTTGAGCAGCCCGCTCACGCCGACTTGGATATCGATCTGCTTCGCGAACGCCGGCGTGCGCTTCGAGGCGGACGAATCGTACGCGTAGCGCGCGATCGTCCCCGAGTAGCCGCGCGTCACGAAGAGCCCGTCGGTCGTCCAGCTCATCCCGGTCGCCGTCTGCACCGAGAGCCGCTCGGCCAGCCCAGGCCGCGAGGTCATCGACAAGACGTCGACCGCATTGCCGTCCTGCGCCAGGACGGCCAGCCACCGGCCGTCCGGCGAGAGCGCCTCCGACGAGGCAAACCCTTCGACCGGGATCGTGAACCCGACCGGGCTCACCGATCGCCCGTCAGGGATTACCGTCGCACCATGCGCCGGCGCGGCAATCAGCACCGCGCCAAGGGCGCACGTCATCAAACGAGAGAATCGCGCAGCGTTCATCGTCCCGCAGGCTACTGCCCGGACCATAACGCGGGATTAACTCGGCGCGGCGGCGGTGCGGACAGGCGATACGCACCGCCGCGAGAAGCAGGGCCTCTCGAAATGCGGTCGCTCGTTCGCTTTCCCCCAACGACAGTAGGATGACCGCCGACCAGGTCTTGTCCCTCGCACCCGACGCCGCATCGGCGAAAGCCGCGCAGGGACTCGCCGCGCCGCGCGCATGGGTCGCCGCGGGCATCGACGGCGCGCTGCTGTGGGGTGAATGCAAAGGCAGCGGTGCGACGCCGTACCAGACGCGCGTCGAGCTCACGACCGTTGCATACAAGTGCTCGTGCCCGAGCCGCAAGTTTCCGTGCAAGCACGTGCTGGGGGTGCTGCTGCTTCATGCCGCGGGCGGCGTGGCGCAAGCGGTCGCTCCCGAGTGGGCGAGCGCGTGGCTTGCCGAACGCGACGCGAAGGCGCAGCGCGCCGCCGAGACCGCCGCGATACCGCGCGCGCCCGCCGATCCGGCCGCAAGCGAAGCCGCCGCAGCGAAGCGTGCGAAGGCGCGCGAGGCGCGTGTTGCGGCGGGGATCGACGAGTGTGCGCTGTGGCTTCGCGACGTGGTTCGTCTCGGGCTCGCCCACGCGCAGACGCAGCCGTCGCGCTATTGGGAAGAGCGCGCGGCGCGGCTCGTCGACGCGCAGTGCGCCGGCGTGGCGCGGCGTGTGCGCGCGCTGGCGTCGACCGTCGCGTCCGGCGCGGGATGGGAGTCGCGCCTGCTCGACAGTCTCGGTGAGATCGCGCTGCTGTGCACGGCGTACGGGCGCCTCGACGCGCTGCCGGAGGCGCTGCGAGCGGACGTGCGCCGCCACGTCGGATGGACGCAGACGCAGGACGAGATCGTCGCGCGCGCGTTCGACGTCGTCGACGACCGCTGGCTCGTCGTCGGGACACGAAGCGAAGAAGAAGAGCGCCTCACGGTGCGGCGGACGTGGCTGCGCGGCGAGCGCACGCGTCGCGACGCACTGCTCCTGCAGTTCGCGCCAAGTGGTGCGCCGGTCCCCGACCCGCTCGTCGCCGGCGCGCGGCTCGACGCGCGGCTCGTCTTCGTCGAGTCCGCGGCGCCGCTGCGCGCGGTGTTCGCCGAGCGCGGCGCGTTCGAAGCGGCGAGCGCGCCGCCCGACGCGGCGCCGCTCGACGAGGCGCTCGGGGCGTACGCGCGCGCCGTCGGCGGCGATCCGTGGCTGGAGCGGTTTCCGTTCGTGCTGCGTGACGTGACGCCGCTGCACACCGCCGACGGACGGTGGTACGTGCGCGACGCGCGCGACCGCGCGCTGCCGCTCGCGCGAACGCTGCGCGAACCGTTCGTGCTGCACGCGTGCGCCGGCGGCCATCCGGTCACGGTGGCGGGCGAATGGGACGGCCGCGCGCTGCTCCCGCTCGGCCTGTGGTCGGGCGCGCGGTACACGGCACTCGTATGACGGCAACGGCGCACGGCCCGACGCCGTGGAGCGCGCTGCTAGCCGCCGCGGTCGTCGGCACGCAGCGCGAGCATCCGGCATCCGCACCATCCGGCGACGTCGAAATCGACGCACTGCTCGCGCCCCCGCCGGACGAGTCGCCGGAGACAGACCTGCTGCGCCGCGCCGCGGTGCTCGGCCTCGCGCGGCGTGCCGGAACGATTCCGCTCGCGCTCACCGTGCGCATCGACGCCGCACTCGACGACGCCGCGCCGCGCTGTACGCCCGAGGCGGCGAACGATCTCGCCCAGCTCTCGGCGGCCGGTGCGGACGCGGCGCTGCTTCCGGAGTGGCTGTCACTCGCCGCGCAGGCACGTGTGCGCGCCCCCGAGGAACTGCTGCCCGCGCTGCTCGCCGCGGGCGGTGCACGGCGCGAACTGCGTCCCGCGGTCGCGGCGGTCGCGGGGGTGCGCGGCGCGTGGCTCGGCGCGCAACAGCCGGCCTGGTCGTACGCGGCTGGCGGCGACGATCCGCGCCGTGCGTGGAACGAGGGTGATCGGCCTGCGCGCGTGCTCGCGCTGACGGCACTCCGTGCAGACGATTCCGGTGCGGCGCGGGAACTGCTCGTCGCCGAGTGGGAGTCGATCGCGCCGGCCGACCGCGCGCCGTTCGTCGAGGTGCTGGGCACCGGTTTGTCGAGCGCGGACGAACCGTTCCTCGAAGCGGCGCTGGACGAGCGGCGCAAGGAGGTGCGCGAGGCTGCAGCGGCATTGCTCGCGCGTCTGCCGGACTCGCGTCTTGCGACGCGCGCATCCGAGCTCGCCACGGCGTTCGTTCGCGTGAAGCGCCGCGTCATCGGTGCGGCGTCGCTCGAGGTCGAGCTGCCGCCGGCGTGCACGCCGGCGATGCGGCGCGACGGGATCGAGGAGAAGCCGCGCAGCGGCGTCGGTGAGCGCGCCTGGTGGCTCGAACAGATCGTCGCCCGCGTCCCGCCGAGGCACTGGTTGGGAATGAAGCTCGAGCCGCGCGACGTGCTCGCGCTGGCCGCGCGCAACGAGCACGCGCAGGCGCTGCTGCGCGGCCTCGCGCAAGCGACCGCGAGTTACGCCGACGACGCGTGGCGCTGCGCGTGGATCGACGACGTCTCGCTCGAGCCGATGTGGCGTCTGCGCGCGCTCGCGGCCGGCGGCGCGCCGGCGTCACCGGCCTATCTCGCCGCGGCGGCACGTGCGCTCGACGCGAACGCGCCGCGCGCCGGTGAGGTCGCGCTCGCGATCGCCGGCCCATGGAACGTCCCGTTCTCGTCGGCGGTCGCGCGGTATTTGCGCGCGCAGGTCGTTCAGGCCGGCGGCTGGGAGGCGTGGCAGGTGCGTGGCGAGCTGCTGCGTCTCGCCGGCCTGCGCGTCGCGCCGGGCGCGCCCGGGCTGCTGGAGGGTTGGCCGGAGAACCCGGCGGAAGAGCGCGTGCGCACCGCGCTGGACCGGTTTTTCGACACGGTGCGTTTTCGCGCGGCGATGCGCGACCACTTGAAAGCGGAGCAATGATCGAAACGATCGGGACCACGCTGCGCGCGCCGGCGGAGACGCTGTACGCGCAGGAGCTCGACGCGCTGGCGCGCGAGGACACGCATCCCCGGCCCGCGCGCTGGAAGCTCTCGCCGTGGGCCGTGGCGACGTACGTCGCCGGCGGGACGCTGAGCGACGGCACCGCGATCTCGACGAAGTATTTCGGCGACCGGCGCTTGATCGAGATCGCGATCGCAACGCTCGCGACGGACCGTGCGCTACTGCTGCTCGGACTTCCCGGCACGGCAAAGAGCTGGCTCTCGGAACACCTCGCGGCGGCGGTCGCGGGCGACTCGCGGCTCGTCGTGCAAGGCACGGCCGGCACGAGCGAAGAGACGCTGCGCTACGGCTGGAACTACGCGAAGCTGCTCGCCGAAGGGCCGTCGCCGAGCGCCGTCGTGCCGAGTCCCGTGCTGCGCGCGATGCGCGAAGGGCGCATCGTGCGCATCGAGGAGCTGACGCGCATCCCGGCCGACGTGCAGGACGCGCTGATCTCGATCCTTTCCGAAAAGTCGCTGCCGATCCCGGAGCTCGGCGCCGACGTCGATGCGGTCGAGGGCTTCAACGTCATCGCGACCGCGAACGACCGCGACCGCGGCGTCAACGAGCTCTCGAGCGCGCTCAAGCGGCGCTTCAACGTCGTCGTCCTGCCGCTCCCGGAGTCGCTGGAGGACGAGGTCGCGATCGTGCAATCGCGCGTCGCGAGCCTCAGCGCGACGCTCGCGCTGCCGGCGCAGCCGCCCGCGATCGAAGAGATTCGTCGCCTGCTGACGATCTTTCGCGAATTGCGCGCCGGCGTCACCGCCGACGGCCGCACGAAGCTGAAGACGCCGTCCGGGACGCTCTCGACCGGCGAGGCGATCTCGGTCGTGAACCAAGGCCTCGCGCTCGCCGGACACTTCGGTGACGGAACGTTACGCGCCGCCGACGTCGCCGCCGGCGTGATCGGTGCGGTGGTGAAAGATCCCGTCCAAGACCGCATCGCCTGGCTCGAATACCTCGAGACCGTCGTGAAGGAACGCGACGGGTGGAAAGACCTGTACCGCGCCTGCCGGGAGGCGACGGGCTGAGCCTGCACCTCCTCGGGATTCGCCATCACGGGCCGGGCTCGGCGCGCAGCGTCGTGCGCGCGCTCGACGCGCTCGCGCCGAAGGCCGTGCTCGTCGAAGGCCCTCCCGACGCCGACGCGATCATCCCGCTCGCGGCGCACGCGGCGATGCAGCCGCCGGTCGCGATCCTGGTGTACGCGCCGGACGATCTTCGTCACGCCGTGTTCTATCCGTTCGCGCAGTTTTCGCCCGAGTGGCAGGCGCTGCGCTGGGCGCTCGCGCGCAACGTGCCGGTGCAGTTCATGGATTTGCCGCAGGCGAACCGGCCCGCGCGCGCCGACGCGGACGCCGCCGACGACGAAACTGGCGACGACGTGCGCGAAGACCCGCTCGAAGCGATCGCCGAAGCGGCCGGTTTTTCCGACGGCGAGCGCTGGTGGGACCAGATGGTCGAGCGGCGGCACGGCGACGCCGACGCGTTCGCCGCGGTTGCGGAGCTGATGAGCGGCGTGCGCGCCGAGCTGGGCGAGCGCGACGATCCCGAAGAGCAGCGGCGCGAGGCGTCGATGCGCCGCATTGCGCGCGCGGCGGAGCGCGAATACGGCGACGTTGCCGTCGTGTGCGGCGCATGGCACGTTCCGGCGCTCGCGTCGATGCCGCCTGCGCGGGCCGATGCCGAGTTGCTCAAAGGGCTGCCGAAGACGAAGACGGCCGCGACGTGGATTCCGTGGACGTTCGGGCGCTTGACGATGGCGAGCGGCTACGGTGCCGGGATCGAGTCGCCGGGCTGGTACGAGCATCTCTGGGAGACGCGTGACGGTGTCGTCGCCGCATGGATGACCAAGGCGTCGCGCGCCTTTCGCGACGCACAGCTCGACGTGTCGCCGGCGCACGCGATCGAAGCGACTCGGCTCGCCGGCGCGCTCGCGGCGCTGCGCGCCGCACCGCTCCCCGGGCTCGCCGAAACGCTCGACGCGATCCGCGCGGTGTACGCGTTCGGAAACGCGACACCGCTCGGGCTCTTGCGCGAGAAGCTCGTCGTCGGCGAACGGCTCGGCGCCGTCCCCGACGACGTGCCGCAGGTCCCGCTGCTGGCCGACGTCGCGCGCGAGCAGAAGCGGTTGCGGCTCCCGCCCGATCCGGCCGCGCGCGAGCTCGATCTCGACCTGCGCAAGCCGAACGATCTCGAACGGAGTCATCTGCTGCACCGCCTGCGGCTCCTCGGTGTCGCATGGGGCTCGCCGCGGGAGGTGCGCGGAAAGACCGGCACCTTCCATGAGGTGTGGACGGTCCGCTGGGAGCCGGCGTTCGCGGTCGCGCTGATCGAAGCGAGCGCGTACGGCGGAACGCTGCTCGGGGCCGCGACGGCCTTCGCGCGAGAGCGTGCCGCGTCTGCCGACGGCCTCGCGGAATTGACCGCGCTGCTCGACGCGACGTTCGCCGCGGCGCTCGGCGATGCCGCGTTGTTCGTGCTCGCGCAGGTGCGCGACGCCGCGGCGCGCACGCACGACGTCGGGCTGATGCTCGACGCGCTGCCGCCGCTGGTGCGAACCCGGCGCTACGGCGACGTGCGCGGCACCGACGCCGAACGCGTCGGCGAGACGATCGACGGCCTCCTCACGCGCGCGTGCATCGGCTTGCCGCCGGCCGCGCTCGCGCTCGACGACGATGCTGCCGAAGCGCTCGATGCGCGGGTCGCCGCCGTCGACGGCGCGCTGCGCGTCCTCGACGAACCGTCGCAGCGCGCGACCTGGCACGCGTCGCTCGCGCGCATCGCGGCGAGCGACCGCGTCCACGCGCTCCTCGCGGGCCGGGCGATGCGGCTTCTATTCGACGCCGGGATCGTCGGCGTCGACGACGTGCGCGTTCGGCTGGCGCGCGCGCTCTCGCACGGTACGCCGCCGCTCGCCGCCGCAGCGTGGATCGAGGGCCTGTTGCGCGGCAGCGGCCTGCTCCTCGCGCATCACCCCGAGTTGCTCGAGGTCGTCGACGACTGGCTGTGCGCGCTCGGTGCCGATCCGTTCGTTGCGGTGCTGCCGCTCGTGCGGCGGGCATTCTCGGCGTTCGCGCCGCCGGAGCGGCGGGCGATCGGCGAGCGGCTCGTCGCGCATCGCGGCACGCCCGCGCAGGCGGGCGCGCTCATCGCCGCTGACGACTTAGACCTCGACCGAGCACGGCTGGTCGTGCCGGTGCTGCGCGCGATTCTCGGCGGCGAGGCTGCATCGTGAACGCGGACGAACGCGCGCGCCGCTGGCGGCTCGTGCTCGGCGGCGGCCCGGCCGACGGCGTCGGTGCGCCCCTGATCGGCGACGACGCGCGCATCGACGCTGCGCTCGAAGCGCTCTACGACAGCGAACGCGGCGCCGGCTTGGGCGCTTCCTCGCCGAACGCCGTGCGCTGGCTCGGCGACGTGCGGACGTACTTCCCCAGTTCCGTCGTCCAGGTCGTGCAGCGCGACGCGTTCACGCGCCTCGGCTTGCAGCAGATGCTGCTCGAACCGGAGATGCTCGCGGCCGTCAGCCCGGACGTGCGGCTCGTCGCGACGCTCCTCTCGCTGCGCAGCGTCATCCCGGCGAAGACACGCGACACGGCGCGCCGCGTCGTGCGCAGCGTGGTCGAAGAGATCGAGCGGCGGCTGCGCGAGCCGCTCCGCGCGGCGGTGACCGGCAGCCTCGACCGCGCGGCGCGCAACCGCCGGCCGCGCCACGCCGAGATCGACTGGCCGCGAACCATCCGCGCGAATCTCCGCCACTACCTTCCGGACTACCGCACGATCGTGCCCGAGCGCCGCATCGGCTTCGCGCGCCGCGGCGCGACGATGCGCGACATCGTGCTCTGCGTCGATCAGAGCGGCTCGATGGCGACGTCGGTCGTGTACTCGGGAATCCTCGGCGCTGCGCTCGCGTCGGTGCGCGCCGTGCGCACGTCGATGGTCGTCTTCGACACGGCGGTCGTCGACCTGACCGCGCACCTCGACGATCCCGTCGAGTTGCTGTTCGGCACGCAGCTCGGCGGCGGAACCGACATCAACCGTGCCCTCGCGTACTGCCAGGGCCTCGTGCGCGCGCCGCACGAGACGGTGTTCGTGCTGATCAGCGACCTGTTCGAAGGCGGCAACCGCGAGGAGATGCTGACGCGCGCGGCGGCGCTGGTGCGAGCCGGGGTGACGGTCGTCGCGCTGCTCGCGCTCGACGACCGCGGTGCGCCGAGCTACGACCCGAACAACGCGGCGGCGCTCGCCGCGCTCGGCGTCCCGGCCTTCGCATGCACGCCCGACCTGTTCCCGGAACTCATGGCCGCCGCGATCGAACGGCGCGACCTGGCGGCCTGGGCCGCCAGTAAAGAGATCGTCGTCGCGGGCTGACCGGAGTCGTAACCTGCCCGTGGCGGCCGTATACTGTGAAGGAGATGCCTCCCCGCGCCACCCCAGTCGAACGCGCCGTCGAAGCGCTGCGCCAGTTGCCCGTCGGCGACGTCGCGGCGCGCGAGCACGTGCGCACCGTGCATGCCGCGCTCGCCGGGGCCCCGGACGACGAGGTGCTGCGCTTCTTGCGGCTGCTCGACGGGCTCGACGTCGACGCGCCCCGGCTCGCCCGCAGCCTCGATGCGGTGCGGGCCGCCGAGGACCCGATCGACCGCCGGGCGGCCGTCGCACGGCTGCGCCGCGCGCTCGAGCCCGCGCGCGACCACCTTTTGCGACACCTTGCCGCGCCGCCCGGCGACCTGCGGTTCGTCGTCGACCTGCGCGCTGCGCTGCTCGTGTTCGTCGAGAAGCGGCTCGACGCGGCCGACCTCGCGCCGCTCGACGAAGACCTGCGCGCGTTCCTCGCCGGGCGCGTCGACGTCGGAACGCTGGAACTGCGGCGGCTGACGTGGTCCGACTCGGCGGCGCTGCTCGAACGCCTCGCGCGGCTCGAAGCGGTTCACGCGGTGCGCGGCTGGTTCGACCTCAAGGACCGGCTCGACGACGACCGCCGCGTCTACGCGTTCTTCCATCCGGCGCTCCCCGGCATGCCACTCGTCTTCACCGAGGTCGCGCTGACCGACGATGTGCCCGCGTCGATCCGCGCGATCCTCAACCCCGACGCCCCGCGCGTCGATCCGGCACAAGCACGCTGCGCGACGTTCTACTCGATTTCGAACGCCGAGCGTGGTCTCACCGGAATTCCGTTCGGTAACGCGCTGATCAAGCACGCGGTGGAAGAACTGCGCGCGGAGCTGCCGCGCCTGCGCACGTTCGCGACGCTCTCGCCGCTGCCGGGGTTTGCCGCGTGGGTCCGTGCGCGCGGCGACGCGGTTTCGGCAGACGTGCGCGCCGCGCTCGCGACGCCGGGCTGGCACCGCAACGCGACGGCGCTCGCGCTCGTGCGCGACTCGCTGCTGCGCCTCGCCGCCCGCTATCTGCTTCTGGCGAAGCGCGACGACGGCGCACCGCGCGACGCGGTCGAGCGCTTCCACCTCGGCAACGGCGCGATGGTCGAGCGCGTCAACTGGCTCGGCGACCCGACGCAGCGCGGCATCGAGCAGTCCTTCGGCGTGATGGTGAACTACCGCTACGCCCTCGACCGCTACCCCGCCAACCAGCTCGCCTACGCCGAAGACCGTCGCATCGACGCATCATCCGCGGTCAAGGCACTTCTCGGCGGCGACAACCTCGACGAAGAACGCGAAGCAACGCGCGTCTCGCGCGGCCGTCCCGTCATCGACGCGTTGCGCGGCGCTTTCGCACGCGTGCGCGGGTTCGCGCCGCGCCTCCCGAGCCGAGGTCCGAAGCCGAAAGCCGAGGTCGCCGCGCGCAAGCCGGCCTGACGTTACGTGGCGGGCTTCGGTCCACAGCCGTTCGGCGGTGCGGTTGCGGGCGCCGTCGCGGTGAGGCCGAACGAGAGCGGAAAGTACGACGTGCCGTCGGTCATGTAGGCGCCGCCGACCGTGCGCGATTCGCCCGGCGCAAGCGTGAACTGCTTGACGAGATAGCGTGTCGACGCGTCGCTGACGCACAGGACTTGCGTCGGTGCGGGATCGCCGGCGAACCAGATCGTCGTCGTCACGCCGCCGCCACCCGGCTGCTCGTAGAGGTAGACGTTCTGCGCCGCCGCCGTCGGGTTCGTGAGGCTCAGCGCGACGTCGCGCAGCACGCCGTAGTCGCCGGCAAGCGCCGTGCCGCCGGGCCGAAGATTCGGAAAGACGGGCTGCCCGTTCGCGTAAAAGCGGACGCCGACCGTGAACGGCGTCGGTTCCGCGCCGCCGACGCTGAACGCGAGCGCGAGCGGCGGAACCGACGTCAGCGCGAACTCGCCGCGCCGGTTGTGCCCGTCGCTGGGATGTTCCGGCTGCGCGAGGAGCGTCGCCGGATCGGTCCCGTTGCTCGCGCTGACCACGGCGACGTCGACCGGCGTGCCGTCGAGAACGCGCAGATCGCTGATCGCCGCGACGAGCTGCGCGGGAAGCAGCGCCTGCGGGTCGATCGGGACGATGAACGGCACGCCGGGCGCGACCGTGACGACGTAGCTCTCCTGCGGCGCACGTTCGAGCAGATACCGCAGCGTCGAAAGGTGTCCGACGTACGAGAACGCATCGGACGGACCCGCGAGCGCGCCGAGTATCTGGACGCGCGACGTTCCCGCGGCCGTCTGCAGCGCGAGATAGAGACGCCGCGCCGGTCCGGCAGTGGAGACGTGGTACGCATAGAGCCGCGCCGGTCGTCCCGCGTCGATCGTCCCGCGAAAGAGCACGCCGTCGTCGAGTGCTCCAAGTTGTTCCGGATCGTCGCTGTAGAAGAGCACGGTCGGATCGAGCTGCGGAAGCGCATCGACGCTCACGTGCACGTTGGTCGTGCCCTGCACGTCGACATAACTGCCGTTGCCGTTCAGCACGACGTTAGCCTGCGCATCGAGCACTTCGCCGGGCCGCAACGCCGGCGCGGACCCACCACCGAGCGCGATCGACGTCCCCGGCTGCATCTGCGCGACCCGCGCGATCGCCGCCTGAATCTGCGACACGACGAACTGCGGCGAAACGGACCCGGCAAGCTC